>JBOGVL010000155.1:0-6884 GCA_050692535.1 Actinomycetota bacterium
GCGCAGCCCGTGGATCCCCCGGGCGGTCGCCTCGGGCTTGGTGCGCGTCCCCCACACCGTGACGCCCAGGTAATCGGCGCCCGCGCCCTCGGCCGCGAGCGCGTCCTCGACGGTCGACACGCTGATGCCGAGCGTCCGTCGAGGACCGAGGACGGCCCGGGCACCGCTCGGATCGTCTGCCTGGCCGACGTGGGCACCCGCCCCGACGGAGGCCGCGACCTCGACGCGGTCGTTGACCACGAACAGGACCCCCGCCTCCCGGCAGCGCTCGAGCAGCTCCGCGGCGAGCGGCCGGAGCTCCGGGTCCGAGAGCTCGGGCGCGCGCAGCTGCACGGCCGTCGCGCCCCCCTCGATGGCCGCGAGCCCCACGTCGGGGTGAGCCCGCCCGGGCACCAACCCGCTCGAGGTCACGACGTAGAGCCGCAGCGAGCGGGGATCCAAACCAGCCATCGCCTCCCTCCGCCGGCGTTACCCGGTTCAGGTTCGTCGGGTCGCGGACGCGCATGTCCGCCTCTCAGCCCGGTGGCCCGAGCTCCCCGGTGATGCAGGGAGGAAGGATAGCCGACGCGGCCTCAGCGGTTCGAGGCCTGGAGCCGCGCCACGCGGAGCTCGCGCCGGACCTTCTTCCAGTCGCTCGAGCGAACGGAGAAGACGGCGTCGGTCCCGATCTGGAACGCGCCGAGCGCGACGAGGCCCCAGGCCGCCCAGCCCGGCGCGTCGGTCGACGGCCAGAACACCAGCGCGGCGAACGAGGCGACCTTCGTGAGGATCGCCCCCGAGGCGTGCATCCACGCGCGGGCCGCGGGGCCGGCGCGAAGGTACGTGGCGTAGTCGATCTTCAGGCCCGGCCGCGGCGGGAAGGGCCCCCCGATGAAGTACGCCGTGAACCGGATCCCCACCGCCCGTCCGATCAGCCAGTGCCCGAGGTCGTGCCAGGAGACCGACCACACGCCCGCGGCCGCCAGCAGCGCCAGCCCCGCGGTCACCTCGGAGGTCGTGTCGATCGCCATGCCAACGGCGAGGCCCCCCGCGAGGGTCCCGAGGACGAGCACGGCGTTGCCGAGCCACACGGGGAAGCGCGGGCGGACGCGGGCCTCGAAGGCCCTCCGGTCGATCCGGCCCGCCACCTCCGCCCATCGCCTCGAGGTCGCCGGGTCGGACTTGATCCCGGCGACCAGGCGCCAGAAGCCGAGCCGGCCGAGGTCCGTGTCTCCGGCGGCGACGGCCGCCTCGATCCGCTCGAACGCATCCGCCCGGCTCTCGACCTGCTCGGAAGCGTCCATCGGCGGCTACCCCGATTCCCGGCCTCGATGTCCTAGGATGATCGCTCGGACGCGCCCCCGGCCCCGACCGCCTGCCCGCAACGGCCAGGAAACAACTGGAGGCGACCATCCCGAGAAGCACGATCCCCGAGCGGCCCGGCCGCTCCGGTCTCGACTTCGCCCTGACGACGCTCGACGGCCGGTATCACGTGATCGATCGTATCGCCGCCGGCGGCATGGGCGAGGTCTTTCGCGCGCGCGACGCCGTCCTCGAGCGCGAGGTCGCCATCAAGGTCCTGCATCGCCAGCTTGCCGGGGACCACGGGTTCGTCGAACGATTCCGGCGCGAGGCGCGCGCCGCCGCCGGCCTCTCGCACCCGAACATCGTCGCCGTGCACGACTGGGGCGCCGTCGACGGCATCTACTACATGGTGATGGAGTACGTGCGCGGCCAGAGCGCTCGCGAGATCCTGAATGCCGAGGGGCTCCTCGCGCCGATGCAGATGGCCGAGGTCCTGGTGCCGACGCTGTCGGCGCTCGATCACGCGCACCGGCAGGGCATCGTCCACCGCGACGTGAAGCCGGAGAACGTCATGATCACGCGCGAGGGCGTCGTGAAGGTGGCGGACTTCGGCCTGGCGCGAGCCTACGCCGACGCCCAGATCACGGAGGCCGGCACCGTGACCGGGACCGTGCAGTATCTCGCGCCCGAACAGCTGCAGGGAGAGCCGGCCGATCCCCGTACCGACCTGTACTCGATCGGGATCGTCGCCTACGAGCTCCTCACCGGGCGGTTGCCCTTCACCGGCGAGACGCCGATGGCGATCGCGTACAAACACCTGCACGAGCGCGTGCCCGCCCCGTCAACGCGCAACCCCGCGGTGCCCGGGGGCCTGGACGGCTGGGTCGCGTCGATGACCGAGAAGAGCCGCGAGCTCCGTCCCGAGTCCGCGGCCGAGGCGCGGCGCGACCTCGACGACGAGCGACGCTCGCTCCCTCCCGCGAAGAACGTCGGCTCGCTCGTCCCGGAGGTGACGGTGATCCCGATCGCCTCGGGCCCCGCTCGCGCCGAGACCGTCACGATCCCGCGTGCCGGGGACCGGCGGCCGCGACACACGCGACGCCGACGGGCGCGATGGGTGCTCGGCGTCCTGCTGGCGCTCTCGGCGCTCGGCGCCGCGGCGTGGGGCGCCTGGGCGTACCTGCTCCCGCACAACGTGGACGTCCCGAACGTCCTCGGCCTCTCGGTCGGCGAGGCCGAGGACCGGCTCGTCGCGGCCGACCTGCGCGTCCGAACCGTCGACGGCGAGTACTCCAACCGCGTGGATGCCGGACTCGTCCTTCGGGTGGAACCGGCCGAGGGGACCTCGCTCGAGGCGGGCGGTCGCGTGACGCTCGTCCCCTCCCTGGGTCCGCGGCCGGTCGACGTGCCCGACGTGACCGGAAAAACGATCCCCCAGGTCAGGGAGCTCTTGCGCGGGGCGGATCTCCGGCTCGGCCGGGTCACGAGGACCTACGACGACGAGGTCGCCGCGGATCGCGTCGTCGAACAGAGCGCGGGGGACCAGGCCCCGTTCGGGAGCGAGATCGACCTCGTCGTCAGCAAGGGTCCGTTCCCCGTCGCGGTGCCCAAGGTCACGCGGCTGTCGGAGGCGGACGCGACGAGGGAGCTCACGGACGTCGGGTTCCAGGTCTCGATCGCCGAGGAGTTCTCCGACGACGTTCCGCGCGGCGCCGTCATCTCGCAGGACCCGCCGAAGGGCGCCGAGCTGCAACCCGGAAACACGGTGACGATCGTGGTCTCGCTCGGCCCCGAGCGGTTCGCGCTGCCCAACCTGGTGGGGATGTCGCGGGCCGGCGCCGAGGCGCGACTGCTCGAGCTGGGGCTCGTCCCCCGGATCCTGCCGATCCCCGGCGGCGACGGGAGCACCGTCGTGAGCCAGCTCCCCGAGGCGGGGACGATCGTGCGCGTGGGCGACTCGATCACCGTCTACGTGGCTTGAGCACGACGCCCGAGGAACCGGAGCAGTCGACCTACCTCCTCGTCGTGTTGGGGGCCGGGGTCGTCCTGCTGTGGATCGCCCCGATCTTCTCCAGCTTCTGGCTCGACGAGACGATCACCGCGTGGATCGTGGACGACGGGTTCGGCGAGATGTTGCGTCGTGCATTCGACCACCAGCCGATGTTCCCGACGTACTACATGGTCGCGTGGGTCGCGAGATCGGTCGGCGGTGCGAGCGAGTGGGTCCTGCGCATCCCGTCGCTGCTCGCGATGGCGCTGGCGTCCGTGGCGCTGGCGCGCCTGGGGACCCGGCTGTTCGACCGGGAGACCGGCCTGCTGGCCGCGATCGTCTTCGCGATCTCGGCGCCCGGCGCCTACGCGGCCACCGACGCCCGGCCCTACGCGTTGGGGCTGCTCGCGCTCGTCGTGGCGACGCTGCTGCTGGTTCGATGGCTCGACACCCGGAACCGCTGGGCGGCGGCGGGCTTCGCCGTCGCCGCCGCATTGGTGGTGTACGTCCACTACCTGCTCGCGGCCGCGTTGGTCGCGCACGTCGTCTACGCGGTTCGGCGTCGGCGGGCGGTCGGGTGGGCGGCCCTGCTCGCGGTGGGGGTGGGGTTCCTCGTCCTGCTCCTCCCGCTGGCCCCCTGGTTCCTCGACACCTACGACCGGCGGTCGAGCCTGTCCCTGACCCCGGGCACGCTGCGCGGCGTGGCGCTGTCGCTCGCGCCCCCGACGATCGTCGCCGCGCTCCTGATCGGCGCCTTTCTCTCGGGGCGAGCGGTGCGCGCGGAGGCGACCGACCTGCGGGCGGGGCGGGACGAGCTGCTCCTCCTCGCGACGTGGGCGTCGGCCCCGCCGATCCTGTTATTCGTCGCGTCGCGGGTCACCGGGACCGGCGTCTTCACACCTCGCTACCTCCTGTCCGCACTTCCCGCGATCGCCCTGCTCGCGGGCGCCGGGATCCGGATGCTCCGGCCGGCCAGGGCGAGACGAACGACGATGGCGATCTTCTTCTTCCTCACGGTCCTGGTCGTCGGGTCCATCGCCCACACGACGGACGCCGGGCGGCTGGAGGACTGGCGTGGCGCCGCGCGTGCCGCGAACGCGCTGGTCACCGACCCCACGACGCCGGTGATCCTCCAGTCGGGCCTGATCGAGTCGGGCGACGTCGAGCTCCTCACCGATCCCGAGTGGCTCCCGTATCTCCTGGCTCCCACGACCCCCTATCCGATCGGCGGGCGCATCATGGCGGCGCCGTTCGACATCTCGGCCCCCGAACAGGGCTACCTCGAGGAGCTCTCGCGGCGACTGGAGGGAGCAACGCGCGTGGTGTTCGTGTCGAGGGAGAGCGCGATCGCGGTGCTCGGCTGGGTGGAGGGACGCCTCGCGGCATCCGGATTCAGGTCGCGGCTGATCGGCCGGTTCGGTGACCTGGCGGTCGTGACGCTGGAGCGGTCGACGAGCTAGCGGCTCGTACGACGGGACACGGGCCGGGCCACGATCGTCTCGGGGCTCGAGCGGGACCACGCGATCGGCGCGAACCCGGCCTCGGGCATCGCCCGGAGGAGGTCCCCGAACGTCGCGCCGTCGCCGTTCGCGTCGAGCTCCGCGATCAGGACGCCTTCGTCATCCATGGCCCGCCGGACGCGCGACAGATAGCCGGCAGGGTCCGAGCGGTCGACGTCGTGGGTCCGGATGACCATGACGTCGGCCGAGCCCGGGCCGCTCGAGCCGTTCACGGGCGCCGAGGCCACCCGGGTGCCTCGGACGAAGAAGCCACGAGACTCTCCGAGCACCGGGTGCAGCCCGCTCGTGGCTCCCCCGACGCCGACGTCGCCCTCGTCGACCGCGAGGCGGCCGAGCGCGCCGGAGAGCCAACCCGAGACCAGCCCGGCTGTCGCCGACCGTCGCAAGACGACCGGGCTGCGGCGGCCGCGGCGGCCCCGCTCCGCGGTTCGCCACGCGCAGTAGGCCAGGCTCGTCGCCACGTACCGGAGCGAGCGACCGATCCCGATGGAGGAGGATTCCTCCGTGTAGCGGGTCGGGATTGGGACCTCGACCACCCGCAGACCCGACGTGACGGCGTCGACCATGAACTGAGAGTCGAACGAGAACCCGTTCGAGTACGTGAGGAACGGGAGCGAGAGGAGGCAGTCGCGGCTGTAGGCGCGCATGCCGCTGTGCATCTCGGTGAAGCGCGATCCGAGCATCAGGTTCTCGAGGGCGGTGGTCATGCGGTTCCCGACGTAGCGATACAGCGGCATGCCTCCGCCGATCGGATCGCCGAGCCCCGCGAATCGCGAGCCGAAGGTCATGTCGGCGCGGCCCGCGAGCAGGGGGGCGACCAGCAGCGGAACCGCCTCGGGGTCGTACTGATAGTCGGGGTGCAGGAGGACGACGATGTCGGCGCCGTCCCGGAGAGCCTGCGTGTAGCAGGTCTTCTGGTTGCCCCCGTACCCGAGGTTCGTGGGGTGGACGTGCACGCGAAGGCCCATCCGGCGCGCTAGGTCGGCGGTCCCGTCCGGGCTGGCGTCGTCCACGAGCAGCAGCTCGTCCGCGACGCCCGCCGGGATCGCCTGCACCGTCTTCGCCAGCGTCCGGGCGGCTCGATACGCTGGCATCACGATGACGACCTTCGGCATGGGCGTCCTCCCGGAACCCGCCTGCGAGTGACCACGATCGGTCAGGGGTACCAACGGCCGTTCCCGCCCCCACCTTGAGCCGCCGAAGATGAGGATCGGAGCTCACCTTCGGACGCCCGGCGGCCTCCGCGCGGCGGTCGACACCGCCCGCGAGGTCGGCGCCGAGGCGGCCCAGCTCTTCATCTCCAACCCGCGAGCCTGGTCGGGCCCCCGCCTGGATACGGCGGAGACGTTCGGCGCGGCCTGGCAGGAAGGGGGGATCGGACCGCTCTTCGTGCACGCTCCCTACCTGGTGAACATCGCCTCGCCCAACCCGGAGTTCCTGCAGAAGTCCCTGACCCTCTGCGTGCAGTCGGTCCGGGCCTGCGGCGTGCTCGGGGCCGAGGGCTTCGTCGTACACGCCGGCGCCGGCGGTCCCGGCGAGCCCGCGCCCGCCATCGAGCGATCCGCCGCCCTCCTCCGGGCCATCCTGGCCGAGACCCCCGACGAGACCCGCCTGCTCGTCGAGCTGATGGCCGCCACGAGCGGCGCCGTCGCCTCCACCGTCGGCGAGGCCACGGCGCTGTTCGAGGCCGTCGGCGATCGGCGCCTCGGCCTCGTCCTCGACACGTGCCACCTGTTCGCGACCGGCTACGCGCTCGACGAGCCGAGCGGCGTCGACGGCCTCTTCGCCGAGCTCCGCTCGAGCGGGCTCGCGGCGCGCCTGGCCCTGATCCACCTCAACGACGCGAAGCACGAGCGGGGATCGCGCCGGGACCGGCACGAGGTGGTCGGCGAGGGGCTGATCGGGCTGGAGGGGTTCGCGGCGATCCTGCGCCGGCGCGAGGTCCGGGACCTCTGCCTCGTCGTCGAGACGCCCGCGGCCGGCGACACCCGCCGGGCCGAGCTCGAACGGATCCGCTCGCTCGCTCCCTAGACGCAATCGCCGTGCCCGGCGTCCTCGTACGGCTCCTCGCCGGGCGCGGGGACGAACTC
>JBOGVL010000156.1:0-6879 GCA_050692535.1 Actinomycetota bacterium
GAACGGGAGGCGGCCAAGGTCGACCGACAGGCCGAGCTCCACCCCTGCCACACGTGCCCCGACCGCCCCGAGCACGAACGGTTGGCGCGCCGCGCGAGCGAGCTGGAGCACCAGGTTCGGGGCGCCGAACGGCGGATCCGCACCCGGACCGAGACGCTCGCCCGTCAGCTCGACCGGGTTCTCGGGGTCCTCGAGGAGCTCGGCTACGTCCGCGACTTCTCGATCTCGCCGAAGGGGCGGGTCCTCGCGAGGATCTACGGCGAGGGCGACGTCCTCGTGGCCGAGGCGCTCGCCGAAGGCGTCTTCGACGGCGTCACCCCGGCCGAGGCGGCGGCGCTCGTCTCCACGATCGTCTACGAGTCCCGGGAACGCATCCCGCGCGAGGGCGAGATGCCGACCGCCCCGACCGCGGATCGCTACGGGCGGTTGCACGGCATCTATGCACGGATCCGCCGGGCCGAGGACGCGCACCACGTCGAGCTGTGCCGCGAGCTGGAGGGGGGATTCGCCTCGCCCGTCCATCGGTGGGCCGACGGGGAGCCGCTCGAGGACGTGCTCCGCGAGACGGGCATGGCGCCCGGGGACTTCGTCCGCAACTGCAAGCAGCTCCTGGACCTTCTGCGGCAGATCGAGGAGGTCGCCGACGGGAACCAGGCGGAGGTCCTGCGGCTGGCCCGCGAGGGGGTCAACCGCGGGGTCGTCGCGTACACGGGGGTCTGACCGAGCCGGGCGGCGGTCCGGCCCCGGCGGCTACGATGCGCGCCATGGCGTCCCCGTTCGGCGAGCTCTCGGCGATCGTGAACCCGCACGCGGGCCGTCGCCGGGTGGGCCAGGAGGTGCCCGAGCTCGAGCGCAATCTGCGCGCCCGGGGGCTCGCCTACCGGCTGCTGCGGACCGAGGGGCGCGGCGACGCCGTCCGGTTCGCGCGCGAGGCGTTGGAGGACGGCGGCCGCTTCCTGGTCGCGGTCGGCGGAGACGGGACCGTCCACGAGGTCGTGAACGGGATGCTCGACGAGGAGGGGAAGCCCGTCGGCGACGACCCCGTGCTCGGCGTGGTGGCGGCGGGCAGCGGATGCGACTTCATCCGGACCTTCGGCCTGCCGGGCGACGCCACCCGCGCGTGCTTCCACCTGACCGGCGACAACACGTATCCCCTGGACATCGGGAGGGTCACCTACACCACGGGGGGCGGGGGGACGGAGGCCCGCTACTTCGTCAACGTGGCCGAGGCGGGCCTGGGCGCCGCCGTGGCGGCGCGAGCCGAGCGCATGTCCCCCCGGATGGGCAAGGCGAAGTACTTCCTCGGCTTCTGGCTCACCCTGCCGCGGTTCAAGCTCGCCGACGTCCGCGTGCGGGCCGACCGGAAGACCTACCAGGGCCCCGCCTATCTCGTGCTGGTCGGGAACGCGCAGTACAACGGGGGAGGGATGAAGGTCTCGCCACGCTCGTACCCGGGCGACGGCGTCCTGGACGTCCTCGTGTTCAAGGGGCCCAAATCCGACTCGTTCACGATGATCCCGAAGGTGTACCGGGGCGAGCACGTTCCCCACGACCACATCGAGGAGTTCCGGGTCAAGCACGAGCTCATCATCGAGTCCGAGCGGCCGCTGCCGATCGAGGCGGACGGCGAGGTGCTGGGGACCACGCCGGCCACGTTCGAGGTGCTCGCGCAGCCGATCCGGATGAAGCTGTGAGCGCATCTCGCTACGAGGAGCGTCGCCGTCGGGCGGCCGTCGTCGTCGAGGAGGCGGACCTCGTGGGGCTGCTCGTCAGCCCCGGCCCGGACTTCGCCTACCTCACCGGACACGAGCCTCCGCCCCTCGAGCGCCTCACGCTCCTGCTGCTCCGCTCGGGCCGCGACCCGGTCCTCGTCCTCCCGGCCCTGGAGCAGCCGGCGGCCGAGTCTGCGCCGGGCGCGGGCGGCGTGGAGCTGATGCCGTGGCGCGACGGCGAAGACCCCTATGAGCTCACGGCCCGGGTCCTGCGATCCGGCCGGTACGCGATCAGCGACCAGACCTGGGCGTCGCATCTGATCGCGCTGGAGCACGCCACCGCGGACTGCCTCTTCGTCGCGGCCGGCCGCGCGCTGCCCCCGCTGCGGGCCGTGAAGGACGACGACGAGATCTCCCGCCTTCGCGGCGCGGCCCGCGGCGCGGACGCGGCGTTCGGCGAGGTGGTCGAGCTCTCCTTCGCCGGTCGCCGGGAGCTCGACGTCGCGGCCGACCTCGACCGGCTCCTGCGGCTCCACGGCCACGAGCGGGTCGAGTTCACGATCGTGGGATCCGGCCCCAACGCGGCCTCGCCCCACCACGGCGCCTCCGAGCGGCGCATCCAGCCGGGGGACGCGGTCGTCCTGGACTTCGGCGGCCGGGCGGGCGGCTACTGCTCGGACATCACGCGGACCGTGTTCGTGGGCGAGCCCGACGACGAGCGGCGCACCGTGTACGAGGTCGTGCGGACCGCGCAGCAGGCGGCGTTCGACTCGGTCCGGCCCGGCGTCGCGGCCCAGGACGTGGACCGGGCCGCCCGGGCGGTCGTCATCGACGCGGGGTTCGGCGAGCTCTTCGTCCATCGGACCGGGCACGGGATCGGTCTCGAGGTGCACGAGCCGCCGTACATCGTCGAGGGCGACGAGACCACGCTGCGGCCCGGCATGACGTTCTCGGACGAGCCCGGGATCTACGTCCCCGGACGATTCGGGGTCCGGATCGAGGACCAGGTGCTCGTGACCCCGGGCGGGGCCGATCGGCTGAACGAGGCGCCGCGGGACCTGCTGGTCGTCGCCTGAGCGGCTTGCGTCGCGGCGCCACGCGGTTATCCTCCGCGCCGGGACCATGATCCATCGCGAGTCGGAGCGCGAAGGCAGGTCGGTGGACGAGTTCGACCTGGACCGATACCTGCGGGCCTCCAAGCGGGTGGACCTCTCCGGCGTGGCATGGGATCGGATCGCCGAGTCGCCGATCACGGAGGCCGAGGCGCGCTGCCTCGCCTACATGATGGACATCGAGTCGCACACGGTCGTGTTCCTCCGTGACCTCCTCGTCACCCGGGCGGTCTTCGACCCGGACGTGACCGCCTTCCTGTCCTGCTGGGTCTACGAGGAGCTGTGGCACGGCGAGGCGTTCAGCCGTTTCCTGGGCGAGGCCGGCTGGGTCCTCGCGCCCGACGGGGAGCGCGTGGGCGCCGACCGCGACTACCCGTCCCGGGTGGCCCGCAACCTGTGGATCCGCCGGAAGCTCGGGTCGCGGGGGACGGGGAAGATGCTCGGCACGATGCTCGGCTCCGCGGCCCTCGACGACTTCGTGGCGGTGCACATGACCTGGGGTGCCGCGAACGAGCTGTCGACGCTCACCTCCTATCACCGGCTCATCGCGAAGACGGAGAACGAACACCTCGTGAACCTGCTGAACGCCGTGATCAAGGACGAGCGGCGCCACTTCGCCTTCTACCGGGCGCAGGCTCGCCTGCGGCTGGCGCGAAGCCCCGCCGCACGGCGGGTCACGCGATGGACGATGGACCACCTCTGGGCGATCGTGGGCACGGGCGTGCGGCCGCAGTCGGAGACGGACTTCGTCGTACTGCACCTCTTCGACGACGAGGACGGGCGGGCCGCCGCGCGCGAGATGGACGCCACGATCGGGGAGCTCCCGGGGATGGAAGGATGCGGGATCTTCGCCCGGGCCGGTCGGCGGGCCGCGGAACGCCGGCATCGTGTCTCCGCCTCGGCCACGGGGATGTGGCGGGCGACGCCTGTCGGCCTCGCTCCCTCCGACGCCTGAGACCGGCGGGGCTCAGGCCAGGGGCCGCACCTTCGTCCCGTCGGGAGTGTCCATGACCTCCAGGCCCAGGGCCTGGAGGCGGGCACGCAACGCGTCGCTCTCCGCGTAGTCCTTCTTGGCTCGCGCCGCGTCGCGTTCGGCGACGAGCCGGCGCGCCTCCTCGGTCGGCTCCCAGCGCTCGCGGGCGGCGCGTCCGAGGTCCAGGCCGAGCACGTCGTCCCACGAGGTGAGGAGCGCGACCTTCTCACCGTCCGGGACGGCGGAGCCGACGGTCTCGTTCAACACGACGAGGGCACGGGGCATGTCGAGGTCGTCGGCGAGGGCGTCCCGGAACCGCGCGTCGAGCGCACGGGCGTCCGTCGAGAGCGTGGGCGCGGCGCCCCCCCAGCTCGCGACGCGGCGCCGGAGCTCGACCAGGCGTCGGTGCTGACCCTCCAGCCGCTCCCAGTCGAAGTCCATCTCGCTCCGGTACCGGGTCCCGAAGCACAGTAAGCGGTAGGCGAGCGGGTCGACGTTCTGTTCCGCGAGGTCGGTCACCCGGTAGACGTTCCTCGCCGACTTGGCCATCTTCTGGCCCTTCATCTGCAGGAAGCCGCCGTGCACCCAGATCGAGACCACCGGGTGACCGACGGCGCCCTCGGATTGGGCGATCTCGTCCTCGTGATGGGGGAACTTGTTGTCGTTGCCCCCGGTGTGGATGTCGAAGCGGTCGCCGAGGTGTTTCATCGACATTGCGGAGCACTCGATGTGCCAGCCCGGATACCCGTCGCCCCACGGGCTGGGCCACTTCAGGGCGCGGTTCGGGCCGGCCTTCTTCCACAGCGCGAAGTCCTCGGGGTGTCGCTTGGCCGGGTCGACCGCCACCTCCTGGCGATGCCCGGCGCGAAGCTGGTCGAGCGTGTTCCCGGAGAGCTTGCCGTAGCCGGGGAAGGTCGTCACGTCGTAGTAGACGGTCCCCTCGACCTCGTACGCGTGGCCCTTCTCGATCAGCGTCTGGATGATCGCGATCATTTCGTCGATGTGCTGCGTGGCGCGCGGGTAGAGGTCCGCCCGCTCGATGCCCACGAGGTCGGAGTCCTCGAGGAACGCCGCCGTGTACTTCTCGGCGATCTCGGGGGCGGAGAGCCCCTCGTCGGCCTCCGCCAGCTCCATCTTGTCCCGGCCCGTGTCGGAGACGTCGTCCGTCATGTGGCCGACGTCGGTGATGTTCATGATCCAGCGGACGCGCCGACCCTCGAATCGCAGCGCGCGGCGGATGAGGTCCCCGAGCATGAACGACCGCATGTTGCCGATGTGGATGTACCGGTACACCGTCGGGCCGCAGGAGTAGATCTTCACGGTCTCTCCGTCGGCCGGGGTGACCTCGATCAGCTCGCGCGTGAGGGAGTCCAGCAGGCGCATGGGGGCCCAGGATACCGGTGGAGCGCCGACGGATGTCCGTCAAACGCCGAGCCCGGCGCTCAGCTCGGGTCGGAATCAGGCCGTTCGGGGGGCCGGACCTCCTGGGTCGTCGGATTCGCGTGCGGCGTCAGCGCGGCCGGCTCCTCGCCCTCGGGGCTCGGCGGGATCGGCGGGACGGGGACCGGGATCCTGGAGGCCACGCCCGCGTGCTCCTTGTGCGCCCGCACCACGGCCGTGTGGTAGTGCTCGATCATCCGCAGGAACCCCGGGTCCGCGTACGGGCGTCCGTCGACGTTGGGTCCGCGCCGGCCCTCCATGATGGCCTCGACGTCGTCGCCGGTGAGGGTCTTGTGCATCTCGAGGGCGTGGCCGACGGCGAGGACCTCGCTTCGGTTCTCCTCGAGCAGCCGCCAGGTCTTCTCGTAGAGCTCGTGGAGCTTGGCGTCGACCGCCTTGCCGAACTCCGAGTCGAACAGGGCGCGGTCGGTCCCGGTCTCGACGGGCTGGGCCCCCGGGCGAAGGCTGGCGAGGCTGACGGACCGGGACGCCATCGTGTCGCCCATGGCGTAGTACGCGAGCGCCTGGGTCGCGATCGCCGTCGCGCCGCGCATGTCCCCCCCGACGCCCGTGGAGTGATCTCCGTCGAAGAACAGTCGCTCGCCGGCGAGGGACGCCAGGAAGGTCATCACGTCCACCTCGCGCTCGGACCTCCACTCGACGAACTGGTCTTCGGGCGGGATCGAGGCGACGAACCCACCGATGTCGCCGCGACGCTCGATCGTGGCCATGTCGATCACGGCGTGCCGGCGGAGCCGGTAGGCCGCGACGGCGTGGCACGCCTCGTGGACGGCGACGGAGTGCCGCTCGCGCTCGATGTACTCGTGGTCGTCGGGCAGGCCGTGCTGCTTCACCTGCTTCGCCTTCACGATGTCGGAGTACGTGACCGTGTCCCGATCCTCGCGGATCGCGATCACGAGTCCCTCGTTCACGATGTCCTTGATCGAGGCCCCCGAGAAGTACGGCGTGATCGTGGAGAGCTTGTCGACGTCCTCGGGGGTGAGGACGTGCTTCACCTTGGCCAGGTAGTACTCGAACGTCGCCCGCCGGCCGTCCTTCTGCGGGTAGCCGACCTTGTACTGCCGATCGACCCGGCCCGGGCGCAGCATGGCCGGGTCCAGGGACTCCGGCATGTTCGTCGCGAAGATGTGCAGGATCCGGTACTTGGGCGGGGGTTTCGCCTTCATGCCGAGCATCCTGCGGATCCGGTTCACCAGGCCCCGCGGCTTCGTGAGGCCCGACATCTCCGACAGCAGGGCCTGCAGGGTCCCCATCCCCCCGCCGCCCATCATGCCGCCCATGAGGACGCCCTCCTTGTGGGGTCCCATCGCGGCCGGCGGGGTCGAGGAGAAGACCGCGTTCCGGCCGGCATCGGAGAGGTACGCGACGCCGTTGCACGCGGGGGCGACCGTCCACGGGCCGACCCCGGGGTGCATCCCCGTCCCGCCCCCGGCGGTCGCCCCGCGGCTGCCGAGCGAATCCGCCTCGTCGAAGAACACGAGCACGCCCCCGTACCGGAGCGCGAGCCGCCGCAGCTTCCGGTACAGGCCCTTGACCTTCAGGACCCCGACGCCCATGAACATCTGGACGAAGGCCGCCGGCTCGACGGCCACGAACGGCTTCCCCGTCTCCCCGGCGATCG
>JBOGVL010000157.1:0-6864 GCA_050692535.1 Actinomycetota bacterium
AGCTGGCGCCGCAGGTCCTCGGCACGCTCGTCCGGCGGTACGGGCAGTTCGACCCGTGCGAGGACGCCGTGCAGGAGGCGCTGCTCGCCGCGACGCAGCGGTGGGCGGAGGAAGGGGTTCCCGACAACCCGCGATCGTGGCTCGTGACCGTCGCCTCGCGGCGGCTGGTCGACGAGTGGCGGAGCGAGAGCGCCCGACGGCGTCGCGAGGAGACCGACGCCGTCCTCGAGCCGCCGGGCCGGCGGGAGCTCTCCCAAGAAGACGACACCCTCACGCTCCTGTTCCTCTGCTGTCATCCCTCGCTCTCCGTGCCCTCGCAGCTCGCGCTCACGCTGCGCGCGGTCGGCGGGCTGACGACCGCCCAGATCGCGAGCGCGTTCCTGGTTCCGGAGGCCACGATGGCCCAGCGCATCAGCCGCGCGAAGCAGCGCATCAAGGAGACGGGCACGCGGTTCGACCTCCCGCCGGAGCCGGAGCGCGCCGAGCGCCTCCGCGTCGTGCAGCAGGTGATCTACCTCGTGTTCAACGAGGGGTACACGACGAGCGCGGGGCCGGCGTTGCACCGGGCCGACCTCACCGCCGAGGCCATCCGGCTGGCGCGCATGCTCCATCGGCTCCTCCCGGGCGAGGCCGAGGTCGCCGGTCTGCTCGCGCTGATGCTGCTGACCGACGCGCGGCGGGCCGCGCGGACGGATCCCGACGGCTTCATCGTTCCGCTCGCCGACCAGCGACGTGACCTCTGGGACCGGGCCCGGATCGAGGAGGGGTCGGCGCTCCTCACGCGCACGCTCGGCACGGGCCTGGTCGGTCCGTACCAGCTGCAGGCGGCGATCGCCGCGGTGCACAGCGAGGCGCCGAGCGCCGAGGAGACGGACTGGCCGCAGATCCTGGCGCTGTACGAGGTGCTCGAACAGGTGGCGCCGGGTCCCGTCGTCACCCTCAACCGCGCGGTGGCGGTCGCCATGGTCGACGGGCCGAGAGCCGGGCTCGCCGTGCTCGGAACCCTCGACGCGGACGAACGCATGACTCACACCCATCGACTCGAGGCGGTGCGCGGGCACCTGCTGGAGCTCTCGGGGGACCCGGTCGCCGCTCGCGAGTCATTCCGGCTCGCGGCGAGGATGACCGCGAGCCTTCCCGAGCAGCGGTACCTGGCGCTGCGGGCGGCGCGGCTCGGCTAGAAGGCCGCCGCGCGGTTCGGGTCGGTGCGTCGGAGCCACACGAGTAAACCCGCCGCGACCGGCAGCAGCAACAGCAGCACCATCGCGGTGAGGCTCGCCTCGGCTCCCCAGTCGGTCAGGCCGACGCCCAGCGTGAGAGCGGCCGACACGAGCATCGCTGCCTCCGCGGCTCGATAGATCTCGGGGTATGCGCGACGCACCTCGAGCGTCCGCGTGATGAGCGCGACCGAGAGGACCGCCGCCGCCAGCGCGCCGACGAGCAGCCATCGCACCGCGTCCGGCAGGGGCTGGGTGGCCCGCTCCACCGCGTTGAGGACGCCGGCTCCCCCCGGCGGCCATGGCGATCACGAGGGGGAGGTGGAGGTAGAGCCAGAGCTGCGTCCGGCTCGAGATCGGAGCGCGGTGCGAGACCAGGTCGAAGTAGATCCACCAGAGCCCGACGGCGACCAGCACCCCCAACAGGCCGAGCACGATCTCGTTCGCTTGGAGCGGCACGATCTGGGCCATGCCATCGACGGCGCCGACGATGACCTCGCCGAGCACGATGATGACGAAGAGCCCAAACCGCTCGATCAACGACGGTGTCGTCGCGATGGTGGCCTCCCCTCCCTGGGTGGCCGGGGGCGTCCAGCGGTGGTAGCCGATCACCTGTCCGGCCACCTCGACGACCAATGCGAGCGCCCAGAGCCGGTAGCGTGCCGGCTCGTCGACCCCGGCGCTCACCACGAACAGCATCGTCGCGAGGAGGTAGCCGGTCGAGTACGGGATGGATCCCGGCCGGTGGGACGGGTCATGCAGTCCCGTGCGGAACCACAGGATCACCAGGATGAAGGTGTTCGCGGCGTATGCCAGGGCGAACCCCGCCGACCCCTCGCCCGGGACGTCGCCGATATACGCCGCTATGAGGGCCACGGCGAGCATCTGGCCGAACGTGAAGACCCGGACGCTGACGTCGTCGGTGCCGTGCAGGTCGTAGTACAGGGTGCCGTTGAGCCACGACGACCAGACCGCATAGAAGAGGAAGGCGAACCATCCGACCCCCGACCAGGGCGGATGCTCCGCCAGGCGGTGCGCGAGCTGCGAGATGACCACGACGAAGACGAGGTCGAAGAACAGCTCGAGGAAGGTCACCCGCCGGTCTGCCGCGCGGTCCTCGTAGCGGCCGGGCGGCTGCCACAGTCGTCGAAACGTGGACGGGCCGGTCACGAGGGCGAATCTAGCTCGCCGGGCGGAACGCGGCGCCGGTGGCGGCGTTCGGGCGCCTACCATGACTGCCGATGCCCACCCGTTCCGACATCCGCAACGTCGCGATCGTGGCCCACGTGGACCACGGCAAGACGACGCTGGTCGACGCGATGCTCTGGCAGTCGGGAGCCTTCCGGGCCAACCAGGACGTGGCCGAGCGGGTGCTGGACTCGACCGACCTGGAGCGCGAGAAGGGCATCACGATCCTGGCCAAGAACACGGCCGTCCGTCACGGCGACCTGAAGATCAACATCGTCGACACGCCGGGCCACGCCGACTTCGGGGGCGAGGTCGAGCGCGGGCTCACGATGGTGGACGGGGTGCTGCTGCTGGTCGACGCCTCCGAGGGGCCGCTGCCGCAGACGCGCTTCGTGCTCCGGAAGTCGCTCGAGGCGCGCCTCCCGGTGATCCTGGTCGTGAACAAGGTCGACCGGCCGGACGCCCGGACCACGGAGGTCGTCGACGAGGTCTACCAGCTCTTCCTGGACCTGGACGCCGACGAGCATCAGATCGAGTTCCCGATCCTGTACGCCGACGCGCGAGCCGGGCGCTGCGGCCCCGATCCCGACGCGCTGGCCGACGACCTCGAGCCGCTCTTCGACGCGCTGCGGACCCACATCCCCGCCCCCGCCTACGAGGAGGACCATCCGCTCCAGGCGCTGGTGACCAACCTCGACGCCTCGCCGTACGTCGGGCGGCTCGCGCTCTGCCGCGTCCGGCACGGCACGATCCACCGCGGGCAGCTGGTCGCGTGGTGCCGTGCCGACGGCACGATCGAGCCCGCCAAGATCGCCGAGCTGTACGTCACCGAGGCCCTCGACCGTGTCGAGGCCGAGGAGGCCGGGCCCGGCGAGATCGTCGCGGTCGCCGGCATCGAGGAGATCACGATCGGCGAGACGCTCGCCGATCCCGACGATCCGCGGCCGCTGCCGGTCACCCGCGTCGACGAGCCGTCGCTCTCGATGACGATCGGCATCAACACTGCGCCGCTGTCGGGGGGCGACGGCGACAAGCTCACGGCGCGCCTGGTGAAGTCGCGGCTCGACCAGGAGGTCGTCGGCAACGTCTCGATCCGCGTGCTCGAGAGCGACCGGCCGGACCGGTGGGAGGTGCAGGGCCGGGGCGAGCTGCAGCTCGCGGTGCTCGTCGAGGTGATGCGGCGCGAGGGATTCGAGCTCACGGTCGGCAAGCCGCAGGTCGTCACGCGCGAGATCGGCGGCCGGCTCCTCGAGCCGGTGGAACGCGTCGCGATCGACGCGCCCGAGGAGTACCTCGGCGTGGTCACGCAGCTGCTCGCGCTCCGCAAGGGGCGGATGGAGAACCTCGTCAACCACGGGACCGGGTGGATCCGGATGGAGCACCTGGTCCCCGCCCGCGGCCTGATCGGCTTCCGGACCGAGTTCCTCACCGAGACGCGCGGCACCGGGCAGCTGCACCACGTCTTCGAGGGGTACGAGCCGTGGCACGGCGAGCTGCGAACGCGCCCGACGGGCTCCCTCGTCGCCGACCGGACCGGCGTGAGCACCGCGTTCGCCCTGCTGACGCTCCAGGAGCGAGGCTCGATGTTCGTCGGGCCCGGCGAGGATGTGTACGAGGGCATGATCGTCGGCGAGAACGCCCGCGCCGAGGACATCGACGTGAACCCGACCCGCGAGAAGAAGCTCACCAACATCCGGCAGTCCACCGCCGAGGAGTTCACCCGCCTCATCCCCAAGCTCGTGCTCACGCTCGAGCAGGCGCTCGAGTTCATCCGCGAGGACGAGTGCGTCGAGGTGACGCCGAACCACGTCCGGCTGCGCAAGGCCCTGCTCGCCCAGCAGGACCGCGCGAAGGCCGCCCGCCGAGGCCGGCCGCCGAGCGCCCCCGACGTGCGGTGAGGAAGTTCGGGAGCGACGAGCGGCGCGCGCGTCTCGGGATCCGCCACCGACTCCTCAGCCCCGCCGCTTCCTCGGAGGAAGCCGCGGTCGCGATGGTCGGGCTGCACTCCAGCGACCCCGTCAGCGTGGTCCTCTCCGCGCGGGCGCGGGTCGACCGCTTCGACACGGCCGATCTCGAGGACGCTCTCTACGATCGACGCTCGCTGGTCCGCATGCTCGGGATGCGTCGCACCCTGTTCGTCGTTCCGCGCGACCTCGCGGCCGTGATGAACGAGGCGTGCACGAAGGCCCTCGTGCCCGGCGAACGCAACCGCCTGGTTCGGATGCTCGAAGGCCAGGGCGTCGCCAAGGCCGGGTGCGGGGCCCGATGGCTCGACCGGGTGGCCGAGAAGACCCTCGACGCGCTCGCCGCCCGAGGCGAGGCCGGCGCCCGCGAGCTGACCAAGGACGTCCCCGAGCTCACCGCCCGGCTGAGCTTCGGCGAGGGCAAGGCCTGGGGAGGAACGGTCGGGGTCTCGACGCGGGTGCTCTTCCTGCTCGCGACCGAGGGCCGGATCGTGCGGACGCGTCCCGTCGGTGGATGGACGTCCAGCCAGTACCGGTGGGCCCGGACCGAGACCTGGCTCGGCGCTCTGCTCCCGAACCTCGACCACGCCGAGGCCTGCGCCGAGCTGCTGCATCGATGGCTCCGGACGTTCGGCCCGGGGACCCTCACGGACGTCCGGTGGTGGACCGGCTGGACCGCCCGACTGGCACGGAAGACGCTGGGGGACCTGGGGGCGGTCGAGGTGGAGCTGGACGACGGCGTCGGCTACGCGCTGGCCAACGACCTCGAGCCGGTCGACGAGGACGAACCGTGGGTCGCGCTCCTCCCGGGTCTCGATCCGACGGTGATGGGCTGGAAGGACCGAGCCTGGTACGTCGACGACCACGCGCCCGAGCTGTTCGACACCGGCAACGCCGGCCCGACCGTGGTGGCGAACGGCCGCGTCGTCGGAGCGTGGGCGCAGCGGCAAGACGGCGAGATCGCCGTGAAACTCCTGGCCCGGGTGGACGCGGGGACCCGCGAGGCGATCGAGACCGAGCGCGAGCGGCTGGCATCCTGGCTCGGCGACGTGCGGATCGCAATCCGCTTCCCGACGCGGCTCGAGCGAAAGCTCGCGACCGGCTGACGGCGCCAACTGGTACGGTGAATGCCTCGGACAGGACCGTCCGAGGGTTCGCGTCGAGCGACAACGTTGGGTCCCCCCGACCCCGCCTCTCGCCATCCACGGGCCCCATGTATCGAAGTGAGAGGGCAACGACATGCCGAACGGCACGATCGTCTCGCCGGAGGATCGGTCCGCGCTCCAGGACGAGGTGGACGAGTACTTCTGTCCGGTCTGCGGATCCGAGCTGTCGCTGTCGAACTTCCTGACGCCGGAACGCGACTACTACTGCCCGTACTGCGCCACCCGGCAGACGCCGGCCGTGCTCTAACCTGCCCGGCTCCGCGGTGGTTCCATCGCGAGGTGCGCATACGCCTCGGCAAGGTGCAGCACCACCTGCGCAAGATCGTCGTTCTCGACTCCGGGCGCCAGCTTGCTGATCCTCTCGGCGATCAGCTGACGCGCCCGCGCCGCCGCCGCCGCCGCCTTCACCTGAGAGTCGGTCTGCGCGGCCATTTTCGGCATCACCTCCGGAGGGCGATGGTACGCCGTCCCGAATGCGAACACGTTTGGGTCCCGAAGGGGCCCGAGAACGACGCTCCTCGGATCAGACCGGCATCGATCGAGCACTCCGATTCGTTACACCCTCCTTCGTCCTAGCCTGCCCGCCCCGCGAAGTCTGCCCGAGCGCCGGATGCCCACGCCTCAGTTTCGGCCCGAGAATCGCAGCCGGTCCACGACGGAGCGGGCGGGAAGAAGGAGGGCAGGATGAGTACACGGATCAGAACGAGCCGCCGCGTCGCGATGTCGATCGTGGCGATGACGACGGCGACGATCTGGCTCGCCCGCGGTCTGTCGGCGTCGGCAGACCCGCCGGGAAACAACGGCACGGTGAAGGTCGCAGGCGAGGATCTGAGCAGCGGCAACGATACCCACGTGGGATGCGCGTTCACGATCGACTTCTCCGGATACGACGAGGGCGACCTTTACGCCGAGTTCGTGATCGAGGGCCAGTCGCCCACCGAGAACGGGACGTTCTGGGCCGCCGGCGTCTTCATCGGCGAAGATCCCGCGGGCGGCGGCACCGACCTCGACGCCTCCGCCGCGATCGACCTGGCGGACGCGTTCTCCGGCCCGCCGCACGACGGCCAGGGCTACCACGTCAAGCTGACGGTCCACGCCGACGGAGCTCAGGGGGCGGACACCAAGCACAAGACGTTCTGGGTGGACTGCGTCTCGGACGGCGAAGGCGAAGGCGAGGGCGAAGAGTCCTCGTAGCGCCGACGAGGCGCGGAGAACCGCCGCCGGGACCCGCACGGACCCGCGACCGAGCGTCCGAGCCCCACTCAGACGCTCGGTCGTCGGTGGTTCTAGAGTCGCGTCGAGATGGGGACGGATCCGCCGGCCGGGCGC
>JBOGVL010000158.1:0-6835 GCA_050692535.1 Actinomycetota bacterium
GCCGGCAGGTGTCCTCGCTCCGCGCCGCCTCGGCGGCCGAGCGGCTCCGCGAGGGGCGGACGTGCTACGACCATTTGGCCGGTCGGCTCGGCGTGGGGATCACCGCTGCCCTGCTCGCACGCCGTGCGCTCCGGGGTCGCGACGGCGCGTTCGTCGTGACGGCATCGGGCGAGCGGCTGCTTGGATCGATCGGGGTCGACGTCGGCGGCGCGCGCGAGCGGCGGATGGCGTTCGCGCTGGCGTGTCAGGACTGGACCGAGCGGCGGTCGCACCTGGCGGGTGCCCTCGGCGCCGAGCTGTGCGACCGGCTGTTCGAGCTCGGATGGGTCGAGCGGCGTGGCTCGGGCCGGGCAGTCGCGCTCACCGACGCAGGGACCAACGGGCTCCGGGGACTGCTCGAGCTCGACGTCGCCCGATCTGCGTGACGACTCCGGAGAACGCCGCCGTGGCAGACTGTCGGCGTGGACGACGAGGAGCTTCTGACCCAAGCGGAGGAGGCCCTGACCGAGATCAAGGTCAGCCAGGGGCTCTCGGAGCGCCACGCCTCGGTGCTGGCGGCCCTGCGCATCCGGCTGAAGGGAAGCGCCGGGAAGTCCCTGGAGGAGATGCTCGAGGCGGCGGGCGACCTCAAGCCCGACCGGCTCGGAGAGGAATTGGCCAAGACCGAGAGCAAGAGCAAGCCCTCGCTGGACGAACTGCTGGCCAAGCCGAAACCGAAGCGCGACTGGCCTTCCTGACCGGCGGCGTGCTTCGGCACTGCGCGAATGGGCCGGGCATTTCGTTCCCACCCGGCGGTTCGATCCCCGCGTAGAGACCTGACCGTCTTGGTCGTCGACGCGAGTCGAGATGCCTCGCGTCCAGCATCATGGATGGCCTGATGGAGACCGCCGAAGTCGATCACGACCTGACCGACCCCGCTCCGACCGACCCGCGCGAGAACTCGCGGGATCTCTTCGGTCGCGGGCTGCGGCTGGTCGTCTCGCACGTCCGGATGCACCCGCGGCCGTTTGCGATCGCGGTGGTCGGTGCGTTCCTCTTCGCAATCGGCTCCGTCGCCGTCACGGTCGCGCTCGGGCGGGTGACCGACGACGTCCTGCGGCCCGCGTTCACGGCCGAGGGCGTCGATGCCTCCGCGGTCTGGCTGGGCATCGGCGCGGTGATGGGGCTCACCGCGGTGCGGGCGCTCGGCATCGGGATCCGCCGGTACTACAGCGGCGTCACGGGGGCAGCCGTGGCCGCGACGCTGCGCGAGCGCGTCTCGGACCGGTATCGCGACCTCGCGCTCTCGTACCACCGGACCCGGCCGACCGGCGAGCTGCTCGCGCACATGGAGGCCGACGTCGAGGCGGCGATCGAGGTCCTGTATCCGATCCCGTTCGCGGTCGGCGTGATCTTCCTGATCCTGTTCGCCCTCGTCTCGCTCGCGCTGACCGACCCGTTCCTCACGCTGATTGGGCTCATGACCATCCCGGCGCTCGGCCTGATGAACCGCTCGTTCGCGCTGCGGATGCAGGGGCCGGCCCAGCGGGTCCAGGAGCGGATCGGCGACGTCTCCGCAGTCGCGCACGAGTCGATCGACGGGGCGCTCGTCGTGAAGACCCTCGGGCGCGAGCGCGCCGAGGTCAACCGCCTTCGCGATCGGGCTCAGCAGCTGCGGACCGAGCGCGTCGCCGCCGGCTACATCCGCGCCGGGTTCGAGGAGGCGCTCGAGGCGCTCCCGAACCTGGCGATCATCCTGATGCTCGCGATCGGCGCCTGGCGGGTCTCGCTCGGCGACGTCACGCTCGGGACCCTCGTCCAGGTCGTCACGCTGTTCGGCCTGCTGGCCTGGCCGATGCGCTTCGTCGGCTGGATCCTCTCCGAGCTCCCGCGCGCGGTGGTCGGCTACCGCCGCGTCGCCGAGGTCCTCGAGGAGCCGGACACCATCGAACGACCCGCCGATCCGGCCGCGCTGCCGGACGGCCCGCTCGACGTCCGGGCCGAGGGCCTCACCTACGAGTTCGACGGCGCTGCGGTGCTCGACGACGTCTCCTTCCGCGTCGCGCCGAACGAGTCCGTCGCGATCGTCGGGCCCACCGGCGTCGGCAAGTCGACGCTCGCGCAGCTGCTGGTGCGCCTGGACGACCCGCCGGGCGGTGCGATCCTGCTCGGCGGAGTCGACCTGCGTCGCGTCAACCAGGCCGAGCTGCGCCGGGCCGCCTCGCTCGTCTTCCAGGAGTCCTTCCTGTTCGCGACCACCGTGGCCGAGAACATCGGGCTCGACTCGGGCGCGAGCCGAGACGAGATCGAACGGGCCGCGGCGATCGCGCAGGCCGACCGCTTCATCCGCGCGCTCCCCAACGGCTACGACACCGTGCTCGGCGAGCGCGGGCACACGCTCTCCGGCGGCGAGCGCCAGCGTGTGGCGCTCGCCCGCGCGCTGGTCCGGCAGCCTCGCGTGCTGATCCTCGACGACGCCACGAGCTCCGTGGACCCGACGATCGAGGCCCAGATCCTGGCCGGCCTGCGACGCGAGCTCGAGACCACGCTGCTCGTCATCGCGTACCGCCTGTCGACGATCCGGCTCGCCGATCGCGTGCTGTACCTGGAGGACGGTCGGCTCCGGGCGACCGGCTCGCACGAGGAGCTGATGGCGTCCCAGCCCGGCTACGCCGCGATGATCCGCGCGTACGAGCGGGGTGAACGATGAGCGCCACCGTGGTCGACCAGACGCCCGTCGAGGCTCCGGGCCGCCAGGACCTCCCGATCCCCGAGCACTTGAAGAGCGCGTGGAGCGTCCTGATCGCCGGGCTCCGCCTCAGCCCGGAGCTGCGCCGCGGGCTGGGCCTGACGGTCGTGGTCTCGCTCGGGGCGGTCGTCGGCAACCTCGTCATCCCCATCCTGGTCCAGCAGATCTTCGACCACGGGTTCGAGGGCGGGTTCCGTCCGGGGTTCGTCTTCGGCCTGTGCGGCGCGGCGTTCGCGATCGTCCTGCTCGCGTTCGTCGCCGGCCGGACCGCGGCGCGCCGGCTCGTCAAGGCCTCCGAGGAGGCGCTGATGGCGCTCCGCGTCCGGGGGTTCGAGCACATCCACGACCTGTCGATCGCGACGCAGTCGCAGGAGCGCCGCGGCGTGTTCGTCGCGCGCGTGACCGCCGACGTCGACACCCTGTCGGAGTTCACCGAGGAGGGCGGGATCGAGTGGATCTGGGCGGTCGTGCAGATCTCGGCGACGCTCGCGATCATGCTGCTGTTCTCGTGGCAGCTCACGATCCCGGTGGTCCTGATGGTCCTGCCGCTGCTGCTCGTCATGGGCAAGCTCCAGGGCAAGCTGTCGGAGGCGTACGACCTGGTGCGCGGTCGGGTCGGCGAGATGCTGGCCGAGGTCTCCGAGAGCGTGATGGGCGCGGACGTCGTGCGCGCGTACGGCCTCGAGGACCGGGTGGATGCGCGGGTCAAGCGTTCGATCCGCGACCGGTACCAGGCCCACGTCCTGGCGCACCTGCGGACGGCGCGCCTCTGGCCGATGGGCACGATCTTCTGGGGCCTCGCGCTCTCGACGGTGATCCTCATCGGCGTGACCCTCGGGCCCGAGTGGGGGCTCACGTTCGGCAAGGTGGCGGCGTTCCTGTTCCTGGCCGACCTGTTCCTGCACCCATTCACGGACCTGCCCGAGATCTACGCCCAGACCCAGACGGCGATCGCGGGGTGGCGGAAGATCCTGGCGCTGCTGGAGCTGCCGGTCGAGATCGCGGAGCCCGCGCCGGGGGTGACGCTCGACCCCGGGGCCCTCGCCGTGCGGGCCGAAGACGTCTCGTACCGGTACGGCGACGGGCCGCTCGTGCTCCGGGACGTGTCGATCGAGGTGCCGGCGGGCGCGCATGTCGCGGTCGTGGGCGAGACCGGCTCGGGCAAAACCTCGTTCTGCAAGCTGCTCACGCGGCTCGCGGATCCGGTGCGAGGCCGGATCGAGATCGAGGGCGTCGCGCTGCGCGAGGTCGCGCCCGCCTCCCGCCGGGGCGCGGTGCGGATGGTGCCGCAGGACGGGTTCCTGTTCGACCTCACCGTGCGCGAGAACGTTCGCGCCGGCCGCGAGGGCGCGACCGATCGCGAGGTCGAGGCCGCGTTCGAGGAGCTCGGCCTCGGCGACTGGGTCGAGTCGCTCCCCCAGGGCATCGACACGCGGGTCGGCGAGCGAGGCGACTCGCTCTCGGTCGGCGAGCGCCAGCTCGTCTCGCTCGCGAGGGCGCAGATCGGCAACCCGGGCGTGCTGATCCTCGACGAGGCCACGAGCGCGGTGGATCCCGCCACCGAACGGAGGATCTCCGAGGCGCTCCGGCGCCTGTCGGCGGGCCGCACCACGATCACGATCGCGCACCGCCTCAGCACGGCCGAGGGCGCGGACGAGATCTTCGTCTTCGACGCCGGGCGCATCGTGGAGCGCGGGACGCACGCCGAGCTCGTCGAGGCCGGCGGGACGTACGCCGGGCTCTACCGCAGCTGGCTCGGCAACGTTCGGGTCTGAGGCGTAGCGCGCTTGGCCGACAGGCCCGCTGTGAGCGCCGACGGTACACTGCGGCCCTGCCCGTGGCGCCCTGGGAGGCCGCCGCATGGCGCAGCGCACCGCGCGAGACGGCGTCACCGACTCGCTCTCGCGTTCCGTCCGTCGTCGCCGCCGGCTGGTTCGGGCGATGGTCGCAGCGATCCTGACGGCCTGGCCACTCGTGCTGGCCCAGCCGACCTCCGGCGCGTCCTGCCTCTACGAGGGCGGATCGGTCTCGATCCGCGCGGGCGACGAGACCGTGATCGTCGAGCAAGGCGTCGCGGGAACGATCCTCGTCAACGGACAGGACTGCTCGCCCGCGGCCCCGGTCGCCGACACCGTCGCGATCTCGATGTCGGGCGGAACGATCGTCGAGATCGCGATGGTGGACACGACCGGCGCCACGATCGACTGGGGTGCGATCAACTGGACCCTGAGCCTCGGATTCAGCATCCCGGCCGACCTCGTCATCGAGAACGCGGACGGCGACGCCGGGATCCGGGTCACGGTCGGAGCCTCCGGGATCGACCTCAACACGGACGGGAACCTGGACGTGACGTACTCGAGGGTCGGCGTGCTGCGCGTCGTCGGAGGCCCCCCGGCGGACACCCTCTCCGGCGCTGGCAGCACGGCGACGGGCGCGCCGACGCCGACGGCGCTTGAGCTGTTCGGTGGCTCGGGCGACGACCGGCTCTCCGGTGGGGCGGAGGACGACTCGCTCGGCTGCGGGGAGGGCGTCGACTGGATCGACTTCTCGGCCGCGGCGGCCGCCGTGACCGTGGACCTCGCATCCGGCACGGCCACCGGGCAGGGCCTCGACGCGGTCGCCGAATGTGAGAACATCGCCGGCTCGGCCCTGGCCGACACGCTGACCGGCGACGCGGGCGCGAATCGGATCGCGCCCGGCCTCGGCGACGACACGGTCGACGGGGGCGAAGGCATCGACGTCGTCGGGTACGACGACGCGCCGGCCGCGGTCGTCGTGGATCTGGGGGCGAACGGCGTCACCGGCGGCTCCGGCACCGACGCCCTCGCGGGCATCGAGGGCGCAACGGGCTCGGCCTTCGCGGACACGATCATCGGCAGCGATCTCGGCAACCGGCTCGTCGGCGGGGCCGGCCCGGACACCGTGCTCGGACTGGCCGGCGACGACACGCTCGACGGCGGCAGCGAGATCGACCGGGTGATCGGCGGCGACGGGACCGACCTCTGCGTCCTCGACGGAGTCGAGAGGTCGTGCGAGCCGAGCCTCCGCGTGGAGCCCTCGCCGATCGCACCGGGTGACCCGCTGACCGTGCAGGGGGGCGGCTGGTATCGGGAGAACGGACCGGTGGAGATCCGGCTCCTGTCCGACCAGGCCGACCCGCGCGTGCTGGCCACCCTCGACCCGACCGACGCCTGGGGGATCGACGGGTCGGTGCCGGCCCCCGAGGGCGAGGGAACCTACCGGGTCGAGGCCTGCCAGCCGTGCACCGACCTCACCTCGGAGTTTCGGAGCCGGGAGGTGGTCGTCCAACCCGGCACCGTCGGGCCCACGGGCCCGCTGGGCCCGACGATCGAGCTCAGCCAGACCGAGGCCGGCCCCGGCGATCGGGTCCGTGTGCGGGGTTCGGGGTGGGATCCCGACGGCGGGAGGGTGCGGATCTTCCTGGAGCCCTCCACGTCGAGCGAGCCGGCCATCCGCGCGAGGGCGCAGGGGCCGAACGGCACGTTCGACGAGCCGCTCGACATCCCGGAGGAGCTCGAGCCGGGCACGTACACCGTGCGCGCGTGCCAGCCCTGCGGCCCGGCGCCGGTCCAGCGGACGGCGACGCTCACGATCCCCGGTCCCGCCCGGTGGTGGATCCCGGTCGCGCTCGTCCTGGCCGCCGCCGCGGTCGCCGCCTTGATCGTGCGTCTGATGCGCAAACCTCCGATCTCTCCGCCGGGCCCAATCGGATCCCGGTTGGCGCTCGGCGAGCCCGAGGTCGTCGTCGAGCCGGCGGGCAACGGGCCGCCTCGCCACTCGGTCCGTCTCATCCCCGCCCCGACCCCGGGGTCCAGCGCGTGGAGGAAAGGAGCCAGACATGAACGGGGCCGACGCCACGGGCCCGACGATCCGCGAGGTCCTGACCCAGGGGCAGGGCGACGAGCCGCTCCGGGGCGAGCTCCAACGGGACGAGATCACGAACGCCGTCGACGGCCGGCTCGACCCCGTGCCTCCCGGGCTGCGCGGCCTCGCGCGCGACGAGGTGATGACCGTGGTGCTCCGGGCGATCGACGCGCCGCTCGTCGACGTGCTGGCCGCCGGCTGGCGCAAGTGGGACGAGTTGGT
>JBOGVL010000159.1:0-6801 GCA_050692535.1 Actinomycetota bacterium
GCAAGCGCTTCCGCCAGCGCGCCCTCGGCCCCCTCGACGTCGCCCTCGGCGGCGAACAGTAGCCCGCGGCAGCGCGCCGCCCAGGCGGCGACCTGCGGCCGGTCGAGCGCCTCCGCCCGCGCGTCGAGCCAGCCAACGAGCGGCTGCGCCTCGTCCGTGCGTCCGAGCGCGAGCAGCGCCTCGATCGCGTCGGGCAGGAAGGGGGGGGTCGCCGGCTCGCCCCAGCCCATCGCGAACAGGGCATCGAGCACCGGAGCGAGAGTGTCCGCGACAGGGTCATGGTGCGCCACCGAGAGCTCGAGGCGGCCCAGCGCGAGGATCGCCCAGAATGCCTCCCCGAGCTCGCCGATCGACTCGTACAGGACGATCGACTCGCGCGCCAGGCGGCGGCCTCGCTCGGCGTTCCCCGTCCAGCCCGCAAGCGTCGCCTCGACGTTGAGGGCGACCGCGCGAGCGGCGGGCGTGCCGAGCTGCGACGCGCGCTCGATCGCGTCGTCCGTGAGCTCGCGGACCCGATCGAGGTCCCCCGCCTCGCACAGGGTCGTCGCGAGGCCCGTCGCCAGGTAGACGAGCTCGATCTCGGCGCCGTCGTCCAGGCAGCGCTCGCGCGCCCGCTCGAGCAGTGCCCGGCTCTCCCGGAAGCGGCCGGTCCACCCCCAGATCCGGCCGGCGACCGCGGACGGGGTGAGCATGATCGGCGTCGGTCGCTCGCGGTCCTCGAGCTCGAGCGCCCGGCTCAGATCGCCCTCCGCGACCCCCTCACCAGTGAGGAAGCTGATCATCGCGCGCACGGCGAGCGCCTCCGCGAGGAGGCCGTCCTCGCCGAGTCGCTCCGCCTCCTCCACGGCGGCCTGGGCACGGGAGAGGGCCTCGCGCAGGCGCCTGGTGTTCGTGAGCACGTAGACGAGCGGCAAGGTGAGCAAGACCCTGTCCACCCCCGGCCCCATCTCCGCGATCGCCTGCCCGAGCAGCGGCGCCGCCTCGGCGTAGCTGTTGTCGCGCATGCGGATATTGCCCAGCAGTCCGAGCGCGCGCGCCCGCCTTTGCCCCTCCCCGAGGGCGCTCAGGGCCCGCTCCGCGAGCGCATCCGCCGGGCGGAGATCCCCCGCCACGAGGTGACTCTCGGCGGCGGCGATCAGCCGCTCGGGCTCATCGGCACCGAGCCCGATGGCAAGCTCCAAGAGATCGGCGGCGTCGGCGGGGGCGCCGCGCGCCCGCGCCTCCGCCGCGGCTGCGTCGAGCGCCGAAATCACGTCGGGCTCCGCGTCCACGCTGGCCAGGGCGAGGTGTCGGGCGCGCTCCTCGGCGCCCTCCACCGCCGCGGCCAGGCGCCGGTGCACGGCGCGGCGCTCCGACCCGGTGGCCTCGGAGTAGACCCCGCTCGCGAGCACCGGATGGGTAAACGAGACCGCGCCGCCGTCGATCGTGACGATCTCCGCCTCCTCGGCCCGGCCGAGGAGCTCGGCCGCATCGCCGGCCTCGAGCGCGGCCTGGATCACGCCGACGCGTGGGCGGGTGAGCGCCCCCGCCAGCAACAGCACGTCGGCTACCTGCGGCTCGAGTCCGGATAGCCGCGACGTGACCAGCTCGCGCAGGCTCTCCGGGAGGGCCGGGGTTCCGGGACGCCCGCCGGACTCGACCGCCCTCGCCACCTCGAGCGCGACGAACGGATTGCCGGCGGCGATGCGGTCGATCCGCGCCTGCATCGGGGCCGGAAAGGCGTGGCCGATGCGCTCCCGCAGCAGCCGGTGGATCTCCTCCCGGGCGAGGGGGCCGAGCCGCAGCACCCGCAGGCTCTCCACCTCACGCAGGCGAAGCGCATCCGACGGCGGGGGCTCGGGCGGGTTGCGCCGCGTGGCGAGCAAGCCGACGCGACCTTTCAGCCGCCGGGACACGAAGCGCAGCACCCGTGCCGACGAGCGATCGAGCCACTGCAGCTCGTCGATCGCGATCAGCACCGGGTCGGACTCGGCGAGCGTCTCGAGCAGCGTGAGAACGCCGGTGGCGACGGCACGTGGATCGGGCGCCGTGCCGTCGGCGGGCCCGGAGCGCAGCAGCGCCGAGCGGAGCGCTCGTCGCTGGGGCGGCGGCAGGGCGGCGATCGGCCGGTCGTCGACCTCCGCCAGCAGATCGGTGAGCGCCGCGTAGCCGAGCTTGACCTCCGCGCCGGCTCCTCGCGAGACCAGCGTCCGCAGCGCGGCATCGCGCCCCGCATCGAGACCCGCCCGCCACAGGGTGGTCTTGCCGATCCCAGCCTCACCCTCGATCAGCAGGCCCGCCGGGCCGCTCGCGACCGCCCCAGCCAGCTCCTCGACGGCCTCCAACTCCTCGATGCGGCCCACCAGAGCCGTGTCCATCGGCACAAAGGATGCCATGCGCTCGCTCCTGGGATAGGGAAACGCCCGATGCGAGGATCGCGCCGCGACCCTACCGTCCGCCCTCGACATGCCTCGTCAGGCCGATCGAGGTGCAGGGGTCGCGGTTGCCACCGTCGCCGCCGCGGCCGCCCTGATCCCGGCGCCTAGCGTCGCGGACGCCGCCGTGAGCTGCGAGCGGACCGGCGCAGTGCTGGACGTAACCCTGTCGAGCAGCGGGGACGGAGCCGTCGTCGAGCCGGACGTGGGGACGATCCACGTCGCCGACCTGGCCGACAATCCGGTTCCGTGCGCGGGCGCGACGTCCACGGTGAACAACACCGACGCGATTAGTGTCCACGATCCACCCGGACCCGACCTCGCGAACAACGAGGTGCGGATCTTCAACGCGAACCAGCTCGCACCTGGCGCCACCCCGGAGCCGGGCACCGACGACATCGAGACCTTCGTGAACCTGGGCCCGGTCGGCTCGATGCTCCGCGTCCGGCCCGACACGGGGGGCGGGACGTTCGTGTTCGGCGCGGACGGGATCAACATCAACGCTACGGCCGCGGAGGACGTGCCCGACGCCGACGTCACCTTCACCGGGTCCATCCCATCGTTGAGCGGCTTCGGCCTGTCCGGTCCCGACGTCATGAGCGCGCAGGGCGGGTCGGGCACCGGGTCGCCGCTGTCGCAGGGCATCCAGCTCTCCGGCGATTCGGGTAGCGACACCCTCTCCGGCGGCGGGGGCAACGACACCGTCGGAGGGGGCACGGGCCCCGACGACCTCGAGGGCCGCGGGGGCAACGACTTCGTCGACGGGTGGGTGGGCGAGAACGTTGGCCTCTCGGGCGGCGCGGGCAACGACCAGCTCCTGCCCGGCGCCCCCGGGGACCCGGTGAACGGCGGGGACGGCATGGATGTCGTCGACTACGCGTTCAACCTCACGGCCGGCGCCTCCTTCGACGACCCGGGCGGGGGACGCGGGGTCGAGACGGTGCTCGGGACCCCCTTCGACGACGTCCTGCGCGGCGGCCCGGGGCCGGAGGTTCTCCAGGGCCGGGGCGGGAACGACACGCTCGAGGGGCGGGGCGGCAACGACACGCTCGAGGGCAACACGGACAACGACTCGCTCGACGTCCGCGACGGCGGACCCGACACGGCGGATTGCGGCGACGGCGCCGACACGGCCACCGCCGACGCCGCGGGGATCGACGCGCTGACGGGCTGCGAGAGCGTGCTGTTCCCGCCGCCAGTCGGCGACGGTCCGGGAGACGGCGACCGGGGCGGGTCCACCAGCAACGAATTCGCCTTCGGCAAGCCGAAGCGAAACAAGCGCAAAGGCACCGCGAAGCTGACGGTCGACGTCGCCGACGGTCCCGGGCAGCTCGACGTCGCCAAGACGAAGAAGATCAAGGCCGACGTCGAGCCCGTCGAGGGTGAGGGCGCCACCGAAGAGAAGCTCGTGATCAAGCCGAAGGGGCAGGCGGAGAAGAAGCTGAAGGCGAAGGGCAAGGCCAGGGTCACCGCCGAGGTCACCTACACGCCCGACGGCGGCGAGCCGCTGACGAAATCCAAGAAGCTGAAGCTCAAGATGCGGCGCTGACGGATGCGGGATCAGGCACGGACGCTCGGGTCTCTCGTTGCCGCGACCATCGCGACCGCAGTCGCCCTGCTCGTGGCGCCCGTCGGCGCGGCCGCCGCCACGACCTGTGAACTGACCGGGGCGGTGCTGGACGTGACCATGGGTGCCAACAACGACACCGCCATCCTCGGCGTCGGCACAGCCGACGAGATCACGGTGGGTGGGAGCCCGGGCCCTCTCACCTGCCAGGGCGCGACGCCGACAACGGCCGACACCGACGCAATCAGCGTGCATAACCAGTCCGGCACGATCGACAACGACGTCACCATCAACGAGTCGAGCGCGTTCGCCCCCGGCCCGACCGACGAGCCCGGTACCAACGAGATCGAGATCTTCGTCAACCTAAACAACACCCTGTCCTCCGAGCTGCGTGTGGGCACGGCCGTGGCGGGGGGGAGCATGCGCTTCGGGACCGGCGGGATCAACCCCAACGCCACACTCGGCGAGGTCGAGCCGGACGCCGACATCTTCCTCACCGACGTGCCCCTGCTCCGCGGCTTTGGCCAGTCGGGTCCGGACTTCATCAGCGCACGGGGCTCGCCGGAAACGGGCGCCCCCCTGTCAGCGGGCATCGAGCTGTCCGGGGGCGCGGGCAACGACACCCTGATCGGCGGCGAGGGTGCCGACCGAATCGACGGGGGCCAAGGAACCGACCAACTCGCCGGCGCCGGGGGCGGCGACACGATCGACGGAGGTCCGGACGGCAACATCTTCCTCTCCGGCGGTGAAGGCAACGACCGCCTCGTGCCGGGCTTCGCCGGCGACCAGGTGACCGGCGAGGCTGGCACGGACGAGGTCGACTACTCGGTCCACCTCACGGCTGGCGTCTCCGTCGAGCTCGGCTCGCAAGCGGCGATCGAGAACGTGATCGGGACCAACTTCGCCGACGTCCTTCGCGGCGACGGCGGCCCGAACGTCCTCGTCGGGTTGCAGGGCAACGACGTGCTCGAGGGACGAGGCGCCGACGACGCGCTCAGTGCGGGCCCAGGCGACGACTCGCTCGACGTCCGCGACGGCGTTCCCGACACGGCCGACTGCGGGCCCGACGCCGATACCGTCACCGCCGACGCGGCGGGGCTCGACATCCTGACCGAGTGCGAGAGCGTCCTCTTCCCGACGCCTCCCGGCCCCGGCCCCGGAGGCGCCGAGCCCTCGAGCGACTTCACATTCGGCAAGGCGAAGAAGAACAAGCGCAAGGGCACCGCGAAGCTGACGGTGATCGTCCCCGGCCCCGGCGAGCTCCTGCTCGCCGGCAAGAAGCTGAAGCCCGACAGCGAGCAGGTGGGGGCGACGGCGGCCGGCGCCTCACCGAACATCGAGGCCGTGCTCAAGGTGAAGGCGAAGGGCAAGGGCAAGCGCAAGCTGAAGCGGACCGGCAAGGCCAAGGTGAAGCCCGACGTCACCTACACGCCGACCGGCGGCGAGCCCAACACCCGGAGCAAGAAGCTGAAGCTCAAGAAGCGCCGGTGAGCGTCCAGCGGTACCGTTAAATCGGCCGCGGGCTTCAGCAGCTTTCACACGAGGTCTTAGGACCCGCGTTCCTGCTCGGAGTCAAACGACCAACCTCCAACGGGAGGAGAGGCGCCCGCGGTCCTCTAGAGCAGCCCCTCCGCCCGCAGCCACTCCTCGGTGCGCCGCATCCCCTCGTCGAGCCGAACGCGCGGCGCCCAGCCCAGCTCGTCGCGGATCCGGGCGGTCGAGACGGTGCCGCGGCGGTCGATGAACGTGATCGCGTTTCGGGAGAAGGCGGGGGGGACGTTGCGCAGGCCCGCGATCGTCTCGATCGCGGCGGCGAGGGAGCCCAGGAGCGGTCGCGGCAGTCGGCGCGCGCGGCGGCCACCGACCATCTCCGCGAACCGGTTGAAGTAGTCCTCGAACGTCACGGGCTCGCCGTCCCACGCGGCGTAGGGGCGGCCGGGCGTCCCCTCGGACAGCCCCAGCGCGACCGCCTCGACGAGATCGTCGATGTACACCGGGAGCATGATCCCGTCGCCGTTGCCCGGGACCACGAGCTGGCCGGCGTTCGCGAGCTCGAGCGGGCGCAGGACCCACGGGACCGAAGCGGGCCCATACACGTCGCCGGGCCGGATCACGACCGCGCCGCGACGGCACGCGAGCGCGTCGGAGGCGCTCTTCGTGTCGATGTAGGGGATCCCGTAGGTGCGGTGGAACACGTCCTCGTCCTGCTCCCCCGGCTCGTCGTACCCGTACACGACGACCGAGCTGATGTGGAGGACGCGCTCGACGCTCGCCCGTGTCGCGGCGTCGAGGACATTGCGCGTCCCGCCGACGTTGACCCGAACGAAGTCGCCCATGTCGCCCCACTCTCGAACGTGGGCCGCCGTGTGGACGACGTACTCGACGCCGCCGGCGTCCGCGATCGCGCGCTCGACCGAGTCGCGGTCGGCGACGTCGGCGCGCACGTATGCGGCGCCCGCCGCCAGCACGCGGCCCGCCGTCTTACCGTCGATCTCGAGCCCGACCACCTCCGCGCCGCGCTCGACCATCCCGCGACAGACGGCATTGCCGATGAACCCGCCCGCCCCCGTGACGGCGACCTTGCGCCCGTCGAACCGCGGTCCCTCTCCCATGGACCGACCATATACTCGCCGCGCCTTGGGCTGGCCCACGCGACACCGCCGACGCCGCTCGACGCTCGGGACCGCGGTTCGCGCCGCCGCCGTGGGCTCCCTGGTCGCCGCCGCTGTCGTCCCGCTCGTTCGCAAGCGACTCAGGGTCCCGCCGGCCGTGACCGTCGCGGCGGTCGCCTCGGCGCCGCTCGCGCTCGCGGTCCTGCGC
>JBOGVL010000160.1:0-6801 GCA_050692535.1 Actinomycetota bacterium
CGTCCTCCTGGGCGCGCTCGTCATCCTCGTGACCCCGTGGGTGGTCCGAGGGCTGGCGGTGGCGAGTGGATCGCTGGTGCGCGGCATGCTCGGAGCCGACGTGACGCAGCGGATGCAGACGCTCACTGAGACGCGCGCGGCCGCCGTCGACCTCGCGGCCGAGGATCGGCGACGGATCGAGCGCGACCTGCACGACGGCGTGCAACAGCGGCTCGTCGCGCTCGCGATGGACCTCGGCCGCGCGAAGGGCAAGCTCGAGACCGATCCGGAGGCAGCGAAGGCGCTGGTCGACGAGGCGCACGAGGAGGCCAAGCGCGCCATCACCGAGGTGCGAGACCTTGCACGGGGGATCTACCCGGCCGTGCTGACCGACCTGGGCCTGGACGCCGCACTCTCGTCGCTGGCGGCTCGCTCGACGATCCCCGTCGACGTGGACGCCCGGCTCTCGAGGCGGCCTCCCGCCTCAGTCGAAGCGGCCGCCTACTTCGTGGTGAGCGAGGCGCTGACCAACGCAGCGAAACACTCGCGGGCCACTCGCGTGCAGGTCACGGTCAGGCTGGCACGGGACGGCTGGCTCACCGTCCAGGTTCGGGACGACGGGGTCGGTGGCGCCGATCCGACGGGTTCGGGCCTCGCCGGACTCCGCGATCGCGTCCGAGCCCTCGACGGCGAACTGCGTCTGCTCTCCCCTGAGGGCGGCCCGACCGTTCTGATGGTGGAGCTGCCATGCGCGTCGTGATCGCGGAGGATTCGGTGCTGCTGCGCGACGGACTGACCCGGCTGCTCGTCGACGAGCGACACGAGGTGGTGGCCGCGGTGGGCGACGCCGCGGGGCTGGTGGAGGCGGTGGGGCGCGAGCGACCCGACGTCTGCATCGTGGACGTCCGCATGCCGCCCACGTTCTCGGACGAGGGCATGCGCGCCGCGATCGAGATCCGCTCGCGATGGCCGGGAACGCCGGTGTTGGTCCTGTCGCAGTACGTCGAGGAGCGTTACGCGATCGATCTGCTCTCGGGCGACACGGTAGGCGTGGGCTACCTGCTGAAGGACCGCGTCGCCGATGTGGGCGAGTTCCTCGAATCACTCGAACGCGTGGCCGGGGGCGGTACCGCGCTCGATCCCGAGGTCGTCGCCCAACTCCTCGCGCGAGCCCGGCGCCATCCGCACGACGAGCTCACACCGCGTGAGCGCGAGGTGCTGGCGCTCATGGCCGAGGGGCTCTCGAACGCTGGCATCGCGCAGCGCCTCGTCATCACCGAGGGCGCGGTCGAGAAGCACGTCACGAGCATCTTCGCGAAGCTCCGCCTCGAGCCCGCGGAGACCGATCACCGCCGCGTCCTGGCGGTCCTGCAGTACCTCGAGGGCCGCTAGCCACACGAACGGGAAGGGAGCAAACCCATGAAGGCCTGGCCGTTCACGCTCGTCCTCGCCCTCGCGACGGTCGTCGCGGCGTGTCAGGGCGCCGAGCGCTCGGGAAACATCGGCACCGGGCCGGGTGGGCCGGATGCGATGCCGGTCATGATGGTGGACTCGGCCTTCGAGCCGGACGCGCTCGAGCTCCAGGCCGGCGCGGAGGTCACGATCGAGGTGACCAACGACGGCGATGCGTCCCACGACTTCACGATCGACTCGCTGGACCTCTCGACGGGCGTGATCGAGCCCGGCGGCGTGATGACGGCGACGCTGACGGTACCCGACGGCCCGACCGAGTTCCGATGCACGATCCACGGCGGGATGCGCGGCGAGATCGTCGGCGCGTGACCTCGTCGATCAGGCGGGGACCAACCGGTACAAAGGACCCGCGAGCGACAGCACGTAGAGCTCGCCGGCGGCATCCTCGCCGAACGATGCGAGGCCGTCCACCGCTACTCCGAGCTCGCGGTGCTGTTTGGCCACACCGTCGCGGAGGACGAATGCCTCGAGGCCACCCCCGCAGTAGTCGCCGAACACGTAGGCGCCGACGAGGTCCGGGATGTCGTCGCCCCGGTAGACGAACCCGCCGGTGACGGCACAGCCGCCGCCGGTCGGGTACTCGTACACGGGTCCGACCAGGCCGTCGGGATCCGAGCCCTCGAAGGGGTGCGATCCCTCGAAGAGGTCCCATCCGTAGTTCAGCCCGCCGTCGGACCCGGCCGGCTCGACGTCGACCTCCTCCCAGGCGTTCTGGCCGACGTCGCCGATCCACAGGTCGCCGGTCTCGCGGTCGAACGAGTAGCGCCACGGATTGCGGAGGCCGGAGGCCCAGATCTCCGGGCGGGCGTCGTCACGCCCGACGAACGGGTTGTCGCTCGGGATGCCGTACGGATCGGGGCCCGAGGGCCGGGGCGCGATCCGCAGCATCTTGCCGAGCAGCGTCGTGAGCGACTGCCCGTTGCCCTCCGGATCGCCGGCGCTTCCGCCGTCGCCGAGCCCGACGTACAGGTAGCCGTCGGGGCCGAACGCGAGGTTGCCGCCGTTGTGGTTGGAGAACGGCTGCTCCACGAAGAGGACCTCGCGCAGGCTGTCCGGGTCGGCGCGACCGTCTCGGAACGCGAACTCGGTGACGTGCGTGTGGCCCTGCAGGTCCGTGTAGTTCACATACAGGAACCGACCGTCGGGCGAGAACGCCAACCCCAGCAGGCCCTGTTCGCCGCCGAGCGAGACCTCGCCCGTGAGGTCGACCACCACGTCCGGCCGCTCGCGTTCATCGCGGATGGCCACGACGCGCCCGACCTTCTCGGCGACGTAGAGGGCACCGTCCCCGGGGGCGACGGCCAGCGCCACGGGCTGCTCGAGCACCGCGACCTGCCGCAGGGCGACCCGGGCATCCGCGAGCCCCGCGGGATCCGGAGTCGACGAGGGTGTCGGCGAGAGGGAGGTCGGCTCCGGGGTCGACCCGGATCCATCCGTGGGCGACAGGCCCTCGGGGTCCGGCTCCGAGGTCGTGCACGACGCCGCCAGCAGGCCGGCGAGCAGCACCGCGCAGAAGTGTCGGATCACCCGGCCAGGCTAGCGACACCCCGACGATCGCGACCGGATCCGATCCCCACGAGCGAGGGTTGTCGGCGGCGTCGGCTTCCCGGAGCCTGAGAGGGATCACGTGAGCGATCTGAGAGCGAGCGAGGAGTCCGGGGCGGTCGGAGCGGCGTTCCGTCGCTCCCGGGTCGCGGTGACCGCCACGTTCGCGATGCACGCCGTCATGGCGGGGACCCTCGGGCCCTGGATCCCGCGGCTGAAGGCGGACAACGGCCTGGACGCGGCCGGGCTCGGCCTGGCGCTCACCGGCTACGCCGTCGGCCTCGTCGCGGGGACGCGATTGGCCGGCCCCGCGCTCGCGCGCACGGGTGGGCGGAGGGTCGTGCGGGCCGGCATCCCGGCGCTCGGGGCCGGGCTCGCGCTGCTGCCGGTCGCGAACGGCCTCGGCCAGCTCGCCGCGATCTTCGTCGGGTTCGGGCTCGCCAGCGGGCTGCTCGACGTCGCCATGAACACGGAGGCTGTCGCCGTCGAGCGCCGCTTCGGGCGCCGCGTGATGTCGGGGATGCATGGGGCGTGGAGCGCCTCGGTGCTCGCGGGCGCCGCCCTCGCCTCCGTCGCGATCGCCGCGGGGATCCCGATCGGCATCGACCTCTCCCTCGTCGCCGTCGTGCTCACGCTCGCCAGCATCCCGCTGCTGCGATGGCTCCCCTCGTCGGAGCCGGTCCGGGCCGATGCCGAAGTGAAGGCGGCGTCCACGAGTGACGGGGCCATCCCCCGCGTGGTCCTCCTGTGTCTCGTCGCGTCCTCGGCGTTCCTCTCGGAGGGCGTTGCCGTCGAGTGGAGCGCCGTCTTCCTGCGCGAGACCCTGGGCGCCGACGCGGGGACGGCGGGGGTCGGCGTCGTCGCGTTCTCCGCGGGGATGGCCGCGTCACGGTTCGCCGGCGACCGGCTCTCGGCGCGGATCGACCCGACCACGCTCGCCCGGGCCGGAGCGTCGCTCGGCGCCATCATGCTCGCGGCGGCGGTCGCCTCCGAGAGCGCGGTCGTCTCGATCGTGGCGCTGGCGATCGTCGGGGTCGGCCTCGGGCCGGTGGTCCCGCTGGCGTTCCGGGCCGCCGGCGGGGTCGCGCTCGGAGTCGGGCGGACGGCGCTCGGCGTCGTGGTCACCGCGGGCTACGTCGGCTCGATCGTCGGGCCGCTCGCCGTCGGCTTCACGGCCGATCAGGCGGGCCTGCAGGCGGGGTTCGTCGTCCCGGTCGCCGCCTGCGTGGTGGCGGCGCTCGCGTCCGGTGCGATCCGAGATCGCGGGACCTGAGAAGGTGCGTGCGTCGCGCCCGCGCCCGGCGGCCCGTGCGAACTCGCCGCCCGGTATCGTGGGCGAATTCCGCTTGGGGAGGTGGAACCGTGCCACGCAGATGAGCGCGTGAGGACCTCGCGCCCGGTCGGGCGCGGAGCAACCGTGCCACGGCCCCGCCGACGACGCCGACCACCTGACGTCGAAGCCTCCGGTCGGGACGGGCACCCGACGCCACAGGAGGCGATACGCGATGTCGTTCGACGACCGACTGCAGCCCGTCCTCGAGATCGCCGCGGAACACGCGGCGGCCGTCGACCGCGAGGCCCGATTCCCGGAGGAGACGATTTCGGCACTCCGAGCGGCCGGGCTCCTCGGCCTGACGCTCCCGAAGGCCATCGGCGGGCTCGGGGGCGTTCCCGCCGACTTCCTCTCCGCAACCCGCGCGCTCGCGTCGCGATGTGCGTCGAGCGCGATGGTCTACTTGATGCACGTGTGCGCGGCCCAGTGCGCGCTGGCCGGAACGGCCGGCGGCGACTCCGCTTCGCTCCGGTCGATGGCCGGCGGTGCCGACCTGTCGACGCTCGCGTTCAGCGAGCGCGGTTCGCGCAGCCATTTCTGGGCCCCGATGAGCCGGATCGCCCCCGGCGACGGCCGCATCACCATCTCGGCGCAGAAATCGTTCGTCACGAGCGCCGGGCGGGCGGACTCCTACGTCGTCTCCACCCGTCCGGCGGGGACGGACTCCCCGATCGAGTCGAGCCTCTACCTCGTCCCGTCCTCGGCCGGCGGGATCCGGGCCGGATCGCCGTGGGACGGGCTCGGTCTGCGGGGGAACGCGAGCGGACCGATGACGTTCGACGTCGACGTCGAGGACGCCGCGCTCCTCGGGGAGGCGGGCAAGGGGCTCGACCTGATGCTCGGCGTCGTGCTGCCCTGGTTCCAGCTCGGGCAGGGCGCCGTGTCGCTCGGGATCGCCGAGGCCGCGATGACGGCCACGGTCGCGCACGTGACCGGCGCGAAGCTTGAGCATCTCGGGCAGACCCTCGCCGACCTGCCCACGGTCCGCGCTCGCATCGGACGAGCCCAGACCGAGGTCGATACCGTCGCGGGCTTCCTCGCCGACGTCGCCCGCCGGATGGCCGAGGGCGACCCGCAGGTCCCCATCCTCGCCGCCAAGGCGTCGGCGAACGAGATGGCGATCCGCGTCACGACGGCGGCGATGCAGGCCTGCGGCGGGGCGGCCATGAGCCGCGCGATGCCGATCGAGCGCTCCTTCCGCGACGCCCGCGCGGGTTCGGTCATGGCGCCGACGACCGACGTCCTGTACGAGTTGACCGGCCGGGCGCTCGCCGGCATGCCGCTGCTCTAGGGGAGGGGGCGCGATGGCGATGGACGGACTCATGGTGGGCGCGGTCGCGTACGACGCGAAGGTCGTCCCGATCTGGGAAGGCATCTGCGACTACTACCTCGACGCGCCGATCCCGATGGACGTCGTCTGGTTCTCCAACTACGAGGCGCAGGTCGCGGCCCTGCTCGGCGGCTTCGTCGACGTCGCGTGGAACACCAACCTCGCGTACGTGCGCGTGCACCGGGCGACGGCGGGCGCCTGCCGCGTCCTGGCGATGCGCGACACCGACGTCGGGTTCCGGACCCTCCTCGTCGCTCGCACCGGTGAGCTCGGCGGACTCGAGGACCTGCGAGGCAGGACGGTCGCGCTGGGCAGCGCGGACTCGGCACAGGCCGCGATCATGCCGCTGCACTACCTCGCGCGGGCGGGACTCGCGCCGGAGTCGGACGTCGCGCTCGTGCGGTTCGATTCGGACGTCGGCAAACACGGCGACACGGGCCGGAGCGAGCGCGAGGGCCTCGGAGCCGTGCTGGAGGGCACGGCCGACGCCGCGGCGGTCGGCGCGGCGTCGTGGGACGCCTTCGTCCGCGCCGGGGAGGTGCCGCCCGGCCGGCTCGAGCCCATCTGGACCTCGCCGCCCTACAACCACTGCAACTTCACGGCACTGCCCACGCTCGACGGCGAGCGCGCCGATGCGTGGGCCGGGCACCTGCTCGCGATGGACTGGGCGAACCCGGAACACCGACGCATTCTGGAGCTGGAGGGGCTCCGCGAATGGATCCGACCGGACCTGGACGGCTACCGGGACGTGTTCGACGCGGTCGAGGAGCAGGGGGTCGCATCCAGATGGTGAAGGAACACGGCGGACACGAGCGCGTGGACGACGAGCAACCTGCCGCGACGTTCGACGGCGAGGACCTCGATCTGGCGTCGGGCCTGATGTTCGCGCTCGACGTGTGCCTGTCCGACGTCGAGGTCGGGGAGGTGCTCGAGCTCTCGAGCACGAATCCGGCGCTCGCCCACGAGCTTCCCGCCTGGTGCCGGGGCACCGGGCACGATCTGATCGCGTCGGAGCCCGACGGGCCGAGGACTCGGTTCCGGATCCGCCGCGGGCCGCACGGCGCGTTGATGTTCAAGGACCGCCCGGACTGGGGCGTCACGCCCGCGTTCCGGCACGACGGGTTCGACACACGGGATTGGC
>JBOGVL010000161.1:0-6757 GCA_050692535.1 Actinomycetota bacterium
CGCTCGCGGCGACGGCGGGCGGGCGATCCGAGCTGGACGTGCTCGCGCTGGACGACCTCTTCCTCCCCTCGATCGCGTCGATCCCGCGCGGTGGGACGGTGGTGTGGAGCTTCGCGGACGCGGAGCGGAGCCACACGGTGACCGACTCGTCCGGCATGGGACTCTTCGACTCGGGGATCGTGGCGCCCGGCGGACCCTCCATGTCCTATCGGTTCACCGCCGCGGGCACCTATCCGTACACCTGCACCCTGCACGCGCTCGAGATGAACGGCCGCGTGCAGGTGCCGATCAGCGCGACTCCCGCGACGGGCCTCCCCGGTCGTGCGTTCCGCGTGCGATGGGCGACGAGCCCGGCCGCCGACGGGTTCGCCTACGAGGTGCAGATCAAGCGGCGCAAGGGGCCGTGGAGCCCATGGGCGTCGAACGTGTCGGCCCCGAAGGCCGAGTTCGTGCCGCGAGCCGTCGGCACGTTCGAGTTCCGGGCGAGGCTCGTCGCGCTCTCGGCCGGCCACTCGCAGTGGTCCGAACCCGATTCGATCCGCGTCACCTGACGCTCGGGACCGATCGCACCTCGCTCGAATAGTCCCTTCGAAGCACACCCGCGCTTCGCGGTCCGCTCGAATGGTCACTTCGGAGCACGTGCTCTCGCGCATCACCTCGTGCGGTTCCGCGCGTGGGGCTGCCGGGCTGCGTCGAAGGTGCGGCACGAATGGTCCGGACGGTGGAAGCGGAGCGGTGCCGCCCGCGCGCATCCTGAACCGCGGCGCTCCGGGACGACGCAGTGGGCCCACGTGACGACCCGGACGCGCCGCCCGAACACCCCCGTCCGATCGCTCGATCGAACGGGAGGGAATCGAGAGGAGGCACCGATGATGAACCGAAGGATCCGTCGCCGGCTCACCGCGGTCGCGACGGTCTCGCTCCTTGCGCTCGCGATGCTCCCGCTCGCAGCGCCGCCCGCGGGCGCGCTGCTCGGCGGTCCCGACGTCTCGGTCGACACGTCGGTCGATCCGACTTCCGTGAAGGCCGGATCGGAGGCCACGTTCCTGATCACGGTCGAGAACGAGGGCGACACCGCCGCGCTCGACGTGATCGTTTCCGACGAGCTCGGATCGGACCTCGGGTCGGACCTGAACATCGGCGAGATCGTTCCCGAGGTCGGCTCGTGTTCGGGCGTCGCGCCGGTGCTCTGTGTGATCCCCATCCTGGAGCCGGGCGAGGTCGTCGACATCGCGATCCCCACGATCCCGACCGAGCCGGGCACCGTGGTGAGCGACGTGCTGGCGATCTCACCGCTGGACGTCGACCTGGTGGACAACGTCTCCAAGACCGCCCTCGACGTGCTCGCGCGACGCCCCGGGTCGGGCCCGGGCGGCAACAAGGGCGCCTGCACGATCTCCGGGACGTCCGGTGACGACGTGCTGCGCGGCACCAACAAGAAGGACGTCATCTGCGGGCTCGGCGGCGACGACCGCTTGGTCGGCAAGCGCGGCGCGGACGTCCTGAGGGGCGGCGCGGGGAACGACGTCGTCCGCGGCGGTAAGGGCGACGACCGGCTGGTGGGACAGGCGGGTCAGGACCGCTACGCAGGCGGGTCCGGCCGCGACAGTTGCGCATCGCGCGGCACCGAGCTCGCTCGAGGCTGCGAGTAGCCAACGCGCTGTTGGACGTGGGCGGTCGGCGTTCGCGACGAGGCGGGCGCCGACCGCTCTGCCACCGCCGGGTTGCGGTGCAACCCGGCGCTCAGGAGGCCAGCGGCTCCTCGGGGTCTCCCGCTTAGGCGAACGGGATCCGAAGACGAAGCTGGACGCCGCCGCCGGTGCGCAGCGGCTCGTCGCGATGCTCCCATCGTACTTGCGCCAGCACGAGCGTCCGCCCGTTGGATCGCGCGACGCTGGTCACCTGCCCGGTCTCGGTGTCCCCGGCGAAGATGGTCTCGTCACGCGCGATCGAGCCCTCGCCCTCGAGCGCGAGGAGCGACCGACGGGGATGACCGAGGTTTCGCATCTTCGCGACGGACTCCTGGCCGAGGAAACATCCCTTGTCGAAGGCGACGGCGTCCTCCAGAGCACACTCCGCCGGCAGATCGCCATCCGACGTGTCGACGCCGATCAGGGGCACGGCCGCGGCGACCCTCCAGGCCTCCGCGTCGGCTTCCGACGCGCGATCGAAGACCTCGGCGAGGGAGTTTGCGAGCCGGTCGTGATGCTCGGCCGGCCCGACGAGGTCGGCTCCGGAGCCGAGGCAGGAGGGCGCGAGCCGCGTCGTCTCCGGCACATGGGGAACCGCGTCGCGTCCGGGGAAGGAGTAGATCGCGAAGTCGCCGGTCCGATCGGCCACCCGGATGCCGGAGGACAGGACGTAGGGCGCGAGGAGCGTCTCGATCGGCCGCGGCTGTCGCGGGTCCTGGATCAGAAGGAGGTCGTCGCCGACCATCGCCACCGTGAACTCGGCCCGCACGGCGCCGGTCGGCGACAGCAGGAGCGAGCGACGGGACCGGCCGGGCGTCAGGTCCTCGAGCGCGGCGGACGCCAGGTCGTTCAGCCAGCCGAGCGCCTGCGCTCCGGACACGGCGACCGTCCGCCGCGACGACGCGTCGACGAACGCGGCTCCGGAGGCCAGCAGCTCGACACCGTTCGGCGTGGTCATCTCAGGAGAGGATATCGGCCGCGCGTACACTCACCGGCGTGAAGGTGGTCGAACACCTCGCGAACGCCACCAAGCCGCTCGTCAGCGTGGAGATCATCCCGCCCCGGCGCGGTGGTGACGTCCGGCGCATCTACGAGGCGGTCGGCTCGATCATGCCGTTCGACCCGCCGTTCATCGACATCACCAGCCACGCGGGCGAGGCCGTCTGGGACGAGCTCCCGAATGGGACCTGGCGGCGGCGCGTGACCCGGAAGGCACCCGGGACGTTCGGCCTGTGCGCGGCGATCAAGCACCGGTTCGACGTCGACCCCGTCCCGCACGTGCTGAGCAACGGGTTCACGCGAGAGGAGACGGAGGACTCGCTGATCGAGCTCCATTACCTCGGGATCGAGAACGTGCTGGTGATCCGCGGGGACGGCCAGCCGCGTCCGCCTTCCGACGGGCGGACGGTGAACGAGAGCGGGCTCGACCTCGTCCGCCAGGTCAGTGACATGAACCGCGGCGTGTACCTCGAGGAGCTCCTCGAGTCCACGCCGACCGACTTCTGCATCGGCGTGGCCGCGTACCCCGAGAAGCACGTCGAGGCGCCCAACCTCGAGTGGGACATCGGGGTCCTGCTCGAGAAGCAGCGCGCCGGCGCCGACTACGCGGTGACGCAGATCTTCTACGACAACGAGGTCTATTTCCGGTTCCTCAAGGCGTGCCGCGACCGCGGCGTGACCATCCCGATCATCCCGGGACTGAAGATCGTCACGCGGGCGCAGCAGCTCAGTCTGATCCCCAAGTTCTTCGGTGCCACGGTGCCCGAGCGGCTCGTCGAGGAGGTCATGGCGAGCCCGCCCGATCGGGTGGTCGACGTCGGGATCGCGTGGGCCCTCGAGCAGACCCGCGGCCTCCTCGACCGCGGGGTGCCGTCGGTCCATTTCTACGTCATGCAGAACACGGGCCCGCTGGTCTCGCTGATGGAGCTGCTGCAGCGATCCTCCTGAAGGCCCTCAGCCCCTGCCGGACGCGTCGCTGCGGCGAAGGAACTCGGCGATCGCGCTGAGGTCCCGCTCGCCGAGCCCCGCCTCGATCGCGGCGCCGACCTCCGCGCGGTTCGTCGCCGCCTGGCGCATCGGGGCGCCGACGTCGTCGGCGAGCGCGAGGATGAGGTCGAGGTCCTTCGCGACCAGGCCGAGGGTGAACGCGACCGGCGTCTCGTCCGGTCGCTCGTACGCGGCGCGTTTGTAGAGGACGAACGGGGCCGCGGCGGCGCCCCCCGCGAAGACCTCGTACGCGGTCGTGCGCTCGACGCCGGCCCGCTCGGCCAGGACGAGCGCCTCCGACAGCGCGACGTTCAGCCCGTGAACGAGCGCGTTCACCGCGAGCTTCATCGTCGCGCCCGCCCCCAGCTCCCCGACGTGCAGCAGCTTCGCCGACAGCGCCTCCAGCACCGGCCGCGCACGTTCGAGCGCCGCCGCGTCCCCGCCGACCATGATGGTCAGCTCGCCCTTCTCGACCAGCGAGACGCTGCCGGAGACCGGCGCGTCCAGCAGGGTCGCTCCGCGCTCGGCGACCCGTGCGGCGACACGCCGGGTCGTGCCGGGTGCGATCGTGCTCATCTCGAGCACTACCTGCGAGGCGTGAAGGCCGTCGGCCGCGAGACCGTAGACCTCCTCGACGGCGGCGTCGTCCGCCAGGCTGCTGATCACGACGTCCGCGATCGCCGCGGCGCCGCCGGGGGTCGGCGCGACGGTGGCCCCGGACCCGCGCGCCACGTCCTCGGCCTTCGCGACGTCGCGATTCCAGACGACGACATCGAAGCCGGCCCGGCCGAGCGTGCCGGCCATCGCACCGCCCATCCGGCCGGCGCCGAGGACCGCGACGGTCCCGGTCACCTCGGCAGCGACCAGCCGCCGTCGATGCGGAGCTCGGTTCCGGCGACCGACGGGTTCTCGAGCATGAACACCGCGGCGTCGACGACGTCCTGCATCCGGACCAGCTTCCCCGTCATCGTTCGAGCACGGTGGGCGTCGAGCGCCTCGGTCTTTCCGGCCCAGAAGGGCGAGTCCTCGACGATCCCGGGGTGCAGCGCGTTCACGCGGATCGGTTTGAGCTCGTGGGTCAGCGCCCGGACGAGCCCGTCGACGCCGTGGTTGATCGTGGTGACCGTCATGCCGCCGGGGTACGGACTCTCTTTCGCGAGGCCGCCGAAGATGAGGATGGCCGAATCGTCGTGCAGCCGATCGACGAGGGCGTGCACCACCGCGACGTACCCCACGAGCTTGAGGGTGACGAGCGCGATCGCCGCCTCGATGTCGTAGTCGCGCAACGTGTTCGCGTCGCGTTGGACACCCGCCAGCACGAGCCGGTCCACCGTGCCGACACCCACCAGCGCGGCCTTCACCCCCGCGGGCTCCGACAGGTCGAAGGCGATCGACGTGGTCTTCCCGCCGAGCTCGGCCGCCACCTCTTTCGCGCGAACGGCATCGCGGCCGGTGACGACCACCTCACGGCCCGCGTCGGCGTAGTGGCGGGCGAGCTCCCTTCCCATCCCCTGCGTCCCGCCGACCACCACCACCATCCCGTCGGTCATCGAACCTCCTTCGTCGGGGCTCCGATCGCGTCCCGCAGGTAGTCCCAGTCGCGCTCGAACCGGTACGAGTGACGAGCCGGCGGCGCCGGTGCCTGCGTCTCGAGCCAGCGGACGGGCTCCGGCGCGGGGTTCGCGAACGCGTGGACGCATCCGACACCCGCCCACGCGACATCACCGGGGACGAGCCGATACCGCTCACCGTCGAAGGTCGCCTCGACCTCGCCCTCGAGGATGAGGTACGTCTCCTCCAACGGGTGGTCGTGCCCGCTGATGACCCCCTTCAACCCCTCGTACTGCACCATGAACATCGTCGACAGCTGCGCACCGAGATCCGAGTCCACCATCATCTTCACGGTGATCCCGCTGTAGACGAGCAGCGCCGTCCGCATGCTCGCCGAGGCGGCGAGCAGGTCCTGACTCTGCTTGGCCGGGTCCATGTGCTCGGGAGCGATGTGCCCGAACGACCGCGTCCTCGGGTCGCGAGCGTCGACCGTGACGGGCTCGAGCTCGGGTAGATCCGGTACGAAGAACGTGTCGCCGCCGTGTGCCGGTCTCGGCTGGGGCGCGGACAGCGCGGCCAAACGAGCGGTCTGCCCACCGGTGTTGGCGAGTGCGTGCGGCAGCCCGATCGGGATCAGTCCGTAGTCGCCCGGCCGCAGCACCAGGGCCGCTTCCGTCGTGAAGAACGTGATCTCCCCGTCGATGACGTACAGGCTCTCCTCGTACGAATGCAGGTGCCAGTCGAGCCGGCCTCCCGAGTCGAGCTCGGAGATCCCGAAGCCGGTGTGGACGGCGCCCGCGCGCTCGTCCACCGCCGTCCAGCGACGGAACCCCGTCGTGTGTCCCTCGAGGTTGGGAGGGACGCCCCAGGTGGCGTCGTCCGCCGGCCGAACGGCGTGGCTCGGGCTCACGAAGGCGCCTCGGCGGCGGCCTTCTTCTTCGCGAGCGCGTCCTGGAGGTACTCGCTCGAGGCCTGAACGGCCTTTCGGGCGCTCTCCCAGTCGGCCGTCAGCTTCCCGCCGCGCTTGTGGACCTTCCCGCCGACGATCACGGTGTCGACGTTCGAGGTGTCGGCGCTGAGCACCACGGCGCCGATCGGGTCGACGACCGGTGCGATGCCTGGGCCGTGGCCGTCGATCACGACCACGTCCGCCTGCTTGCCGGGCGTGAGCGATCCGGTCCGGTCCTCCAATCCGACGACGTGCGCGCCGTCCAACGTCGCCATCGTCAACACGTCCCGGGCCGTGAGCGCGTCCTTCGGCAACGGGTCCTCGCTCTCCCAGACCGAGTCGTTGCTCCTCCAGCGCTCAGCCGAGAAGGCGCACCGCATCTCCGTGAACATGTCGCCGGGTACCGTGGTGACCACGTCGATCGAAAGGCTCGGCCGGAGCCCAAGCGACCGCGCCTTCATCACCGGCGGCCATCCGTGGCCCATCTGCATCTCCACCTGCGGCGCGATCGAGATCGTGCCGCGGCTGTCGGCGACGAGCCGCCACTCCTCGTCGCTGAAGTAGCAGGAGTGGATGTAGG
>JBOGVL010000162.1:0-6691 GCA_050692535.1 Actinomycetota bacterium
GTGCAGCGGCTCGCGCTCGATGTCTCCCAGCGCGGCGAGTGCCCCGTTCGCGTCGAGCCGTGCGTCGAGCGCGTCCTGGACCAGGTCGTCGAGCCGCGCGATCGCATCCAGGTCGACAGCGGCGGGTCGCACGCGAAGCGAGTAGCTGCGCTGCCGCGGCAGCGACCCCAGCGAGATCTCGACGAGCGTCGGAGTCACGGAGACCTCGGCGTCCGCAAGCCCGAACGAGGTCGCGAGCGCCTGCAGTCGCTCCTCGAGATCGGCTGTCGGGTAGCCGGCATCGTGTCCGGCTCGTGCGAAGCGGAGGAGCAGCTCGGTGGGAGTGTCCGGCGAGCGGTTCCCGACGCCCTCGGTTGCCGCGGGCGGCGGCCCCTCTGGCGGTCTGGTGCCCACGTGCTCGGTCGGCGCGGCGTTTCCTAGCCGGACGTGGCGCCCCGTCTCCCAGTCATCCGAGGGCCATCCCTTCGGCGTGGGCCGATGGCTCGGGATCCGGTTGCCGCATCATGCGGAAGGCGTTGGCGACGCCGAGGAGCGAGGCGAGGAACGTGAAGAGCAGCGCGACTTGAAGGGCGAGGTCACGAGCGTCGGTGTTGATGCTGAGGATCTCGTCCTGGACGGCCTCGGGCTGACCGGCGAGGAGCTCCTCGAGCTGCGCGTCACTCATCACCTGGGCGTCGTCTTCGAGCACCTCGGCGACGCGCTGCTGGTCGGCAGGGGGCAAGACGGTGCTCTCCTCCGCCATGTTCGTGAAGGCGATGGACAGCGCGGCGAGCATGATCGCTCCCGAGAAGGCGAGACCGAAGGACAAGCCGAACGACCCGGTCGCCGACGTGACGCCCGCGGCCTCGCCGACTCGCTCCTCCGAGATGGGGGACAGCGCGTAGTTGTTGAGCTGAGACGCCAGCAGACCGAGCCCCGATCCCGCGAGCATCAGGGGAATCACGAGATGCCAGCCGGAGTTCGCGGTCGGGACGAGCGGGATCAGGAGGATCATCGAAGCCACGAGCAACACGAACCCCGTGCGGACGATGCTGCTCGGCCGCCTCCGCCCCGCCCTCCTCCCTGCGAGAAGCGCCACTCCGAACATCGTGAGCGACAGCGGCGCGAGCGTCACTCCCGCTTCGAGCGCGTTGTATCCCCAGACGAGCTGCAGGAAGATCGGGAGCGCAATCAGCATTCCGCCCAGCGCGACCTGCTGGAGGAAGATCTGGGAGACGCCGAGGCTGTACGGCTTCGAGGAAAAGAGCGCTGGGTCGAGCAGCATCGACTTCCCCTGCCGTTTGCGACGCCTGAGCCAGTAGACCAGCGCTGCCATCGCCGCCGCTCCGAGCGCGAGCAGCGCGGCGACGGACTCGCCACCCTCCTGCCAGACGAGAACACCGACGACGAGCCCGCCCATGCCGACCACGGACAGCGAGGCGCCGACCAGGTCGACGGACCGGTCGCCCTTGTACGGCACGTCGCGGATGACCCTCCCCCCGACGAGGACGACCGAGATGATGAGCACCTCGAGCAGAAACCCCGCGCGCCACGAGACGACGGTGGTGAGGAAGCCCCCGACCAGCGGTCCGATCGCTGCGGCGATCGCGGCCGACGCCCCGACCAGGGCAAAGACCTTCGCCCGCGCCTTCCCCTCGAAGTTGCCGTGGATCAGCGACTGCATCGCAGGCAGATAGAGCGACGCGCCAAGGCCGCCGAGGATGGCCCAGAACACGATGATCGCCGCCAGGCCTTGCGCGAACACCATCGCCAGCGCCCCGATGGCGTAGAGGACGAGGCCGACCACGTAGGCGCGCTTGCGTCCGAAGAGATCGCCGACCTTGCTGCTGATCAGGATGAAGGCGGCGGACACCAACGCTTCGATCGCGACGGCCGCCTGGACACCGCTCACCGTCGTGTCGAGGTCGTCGACGACCGCAGAGATCGACACGTTCATGAACGACGTATCGATGACGAACACGAACATCGCCGCCGCCAGCAAGACCCCGAGCCGCCCAGTGCCGGCCGACTCACCGTTTCCGTGCGTGTTCGACATCGACCTAGCGCGGCGCCGTCCGCATCACGCCACCTCGGGCGAGTCGACCGATCCGTCCCGCAAGCGCTTCCAGACGACGTCCACGACGACCGCCAGCAGCGTCATCGCGACGATCGCCCCGAACGTCTCGGGATCGTTGCGGAGCGTGTCGACGGTGAAGAATCCGAGAACGGTTGCGGTCGCCGCCATGCCGAGCAGCACGACCGTGACGCTGGCGCCGGTCTCCGACCGCAGCCGGAAGCCGGCCCACCCGACGAGCAGGAAGACGACGAGCGAGCAGGCACTTCCGACCGAGGCGATCGCAGAGAGGTCGACGAAGTTCGAGAGGAGGAGGGCGAGGAATCCGGTGACGAGCAGGCCCCCGTGCTTGCCGAGGCGTGAGCGGGGGCCGAGGAGGGGCGGAAACTGCCCGATCTTGGCCAGCGAGGCCGTCAGGCCCGCGGCGCCGAAGAGCGTTCCGTTCGTCGCGCCCGCCGTCGCAATGAGCGCGGCGATCGCCATCAGCGTGAAGCCGGCGTCGCCCAGGGTCGGCCGCGCGGCCTCGGCGATCGCCGTCTCGCCGTATCCGATCGCCTCGTCCACGGTGAGCGTCCCGAAGACGCCGATCGCGATCAGCACATAGGTGACCGTCGTCAATCCGAGTGCGAGGGCCACCGCTCTCGGCAACTCCCGCTCGGGATCGCGGAGCTTGGCGACCGTGAACGTCATCACGCCGAAGCCGAGGAACGCGAAGAACGTCAAGGCGATGCTGGCGACGATCTTCGAGAACGACGGATAGCCACTGAAGGCAAGGAGGTCGAAGTCGACGTCCCTGATCGTCACGGCGATGAAGACGGCGAACACGCCGAGGAGGACGACGACCATCACTGCCGCGACCCGGGCGACGAACGTCGCCCCGGTCATGTTGATCAGGGTCATGGCCACGATCAGGAGCGACGCGAACACGTTGTCCCAGCCGCTCCACGCGTCGTCGCCGACGAACAGCGACACCGCGTAGCTCCCGAAGGAAACAGCGAGCATGGCGGCCACGACGACGAACGCGGCCGCGTACCCGAGCCAGGAGGCGATCCCGAGCAGGCGTCCGTTCCCGAAGCCCTGCAGGAGGTACTCGATGAGCCCGCCCTCGGAGGGATAGCGGATCCCGAGCTTGACCACGTTGTACCCGAGCAGCATCGTGACGAGGCCGGCGAGGAGGAACGAGAGCCAGACGGCGGAACCCGCGAAGACCGCCGCCTCGCCGAGGAGGGCGAAGATGCCGGCCCCGATCATGGAGCCGATACCGATGAACGCAGCCCCGCGGACGCTCATGCCGGGCCCATCTGCTAGCCGGCCGAAGCCGGGGCGGTCCCCGGGTTCCCGCGGCGCCGGTCGACGAGCTTGACGAGCTCGGCGATCGCGAGGTAGACGAGGGGGCCGAGCAGGCAGATTCCCCACTGGGAGCTCGTCAGCGAGACCGTGTCGAAGATCCGCTGCAGCGGCTGGAGCGTCGTGACGAGGAACGTCAGCACGAGGGTCAGGCCAATCAGCTGCACGAACCGCCGATTCTCGATCGTGTAGCGGCTGAAGATGGTCTGCGCGGGCTCCCGGACCTCGAGGGCGGCGACGATGTGCATCAGGGAAAGCGTCGTCAGCCCCATGGTCGTGGCGACGGCGAGGTCGTAGCGTTCCTCGCCCCAGGCGACGACCCCGAGTGCGATAGCGGTCATGATCAGGGCCAGGAAGCCGAGTCGAACCCCGAGCCCCCGATTCAGGATCGGCGCGCTCGCATCCCTGGGCCTGCGCCGCATGAGGCCGGGGACAGCCGCGTCGAAGCCGAGGCCGATCGCGAGCAGCACGTCGATCGCGAAGTTGATCCAGAGGATCTGCAACGGCGTGAGCGGGGCCCCGTCGGCGACGGCGAAGATCCCGGCGCCCACGAAGAGGAGGATGAACGCCCCCAGCTCGATGATCTGGATCCGCACGTACTTCATCAGGTTGTCGTAGATGCCGCGGCCGCCTTCGACAGCGCTGACGATGGTGGCGAAGTTGTCGTCGGTGAGGATCATGTCTCCAGCTTCCTTGGTGACCTCGGTGCCCGTGATCCCCATCGCGACGCCGATGTCCGCGCGCTTGAGCGCAGGAGCGTCGTTGACTCCGTCGCCGGTCATCGCGACGACGTGGCCCTTGCGCTTGAGCATGTCGACGAGCCGCACCTTGTCCTCCGGGGCGACCCGAGCGACCACGCCGATGTCCTCGACCTGCTCTTCGAGCTCGGCGTCGCTGAGCGCTGCGAAGTCGGTCCCGGACATCGAGCGGCCCTCGATCCCGAGCTGAGCGGCGATTGCGGCCGCCGTCGTCACGTGGTCGCCGGTGATCATGCGCGCTCGGATTCCGGCCTCCCTGCACTCCGCGATCGCGTCCCTCGCCTCCTTGCGCGGTGGGTCGACGATCGCGACCAGGGCAAGCAGCGTCAGGTTCTGGACCTCCGCGAGGAGCTCGCCGTCGGGCTTGAAGGCCGCCGGGTCGATGTCACGGGAGGCCACCGCCAGCACGCGGAGCCCCTCCCCGGAGAGCCGGTCGTTCTCGGCCAGCACCCGCTCGCGGGCGGGATCGTCGGCGGCGAGGTCGGCTCCGTCGGGGCCCCGGACGGACGACGAGCGCGAGAGCAGGACGTCCGGTGCTCCCTTCACGAAGCAGCGGACGACCTTCCGGCCGCCGTCCTCCATCTCGTGGAAGGTCGCCATCAGCTTGTACTCGGAGTCGAACGGAACCTCGGCGATGCGCGGGTATGCCCGGCGCGTCTCGCCGACGTCCAGCCCTCCCTTCGCAGCCAGCACGACGAGGGCCGCCTCGGTCGGGTCGCCCACGATCTCGCCGTCGTGGACCGCGGCGTCGTTCGCGAGCGCCATCGGCAGCAGGAACGGCTCCAGCGGGGTGTCCGTCTCGCCGGCGACGCGAAGGATCGTGCCGGTGGTGGAGTAGCCCTCACCCTCGATCGTGTAGCGCCGGCCGGCGATCACGAGCTGCCGCGCCGTCATCTGGTTGAGCGTCAGCGTGCCCGTCTTGTCGGAGCAGATCGCCGACGTCGAGCCGAGCGTCTCCACGGAGCGCAGCCGCTTGACGATCGCGCCCTTCGCCGCGAGCGCCTGTGTCCCCAGGGAGAGCATGGTCGTGACGACCGCGGGCAGCCCGGTCGGGATCGCGGCGATCGCGAGGCTGATCCCGATCAGGAACAGGTCGTCGAAGTCCTCGCCCCGAATGAGGCCGAAGACGATCACCAGCCCCAGCGCGATCGCCGCCATGATCGTGATCAGGACCGTCAGCTGGTCGAGCTGTCGCGTGAGCGGCGTCTTCTCCTGCTGAACCGTGCTCAGCATCCCCGAGATCTGTCCGACCTCGGTCGCCATCCCCGTCGCCGTGACCACCATCTCCCCCCGCCCGCGCGTCACGGTCGAGTTCATGTAGGCCATGTCGACGCGGTCGCCGAGCGGGACGTCCTCGCCGGCCACCGGCTCGACCGACTTCAGCACCGGGGTGCTCTCGCCTGTCAGCGCGGCCTCCTCGATCTCGAGCGTCGCGGCCACGATCAGGCGCCCGTCGGCGGGGACCTTGTCGCCGGCCTCGAAGGTGACGATGTCGCCCGGAACGAGCTCCTCGGCGGGGATGTCCACCCGCTCGCCGCCGCGGCGGACATGCCCGTGGATCAGGAGCATCTTCTGGAGCGCGGCCACGCTCTCGGCGGCCTTGCCCTCCTGGTTCAGCCCCAGGACGGCGTTGAGCACCGTCAGGGCGATGATCACGATCCCCGTCGAGAACTCCTGGAGCGCGACCATGCTGACGATCGCGGCGCCGAGGAGGACGAGCTGCATGAGGTCGCGGTACTGGCGGAGGAACGCCCGCCAGCCCGGCTCCTTCTCCGCCTCGGCGAGCTTGTTCGGCCCGAACTGCTGACGCCGCCGCTCGACCTCGGTGGCCTCCAGACCGGACCGCGGGTCGACCTCGAGCCGCGAGCTCGCCTCCTCGGCGGTCAGGCCGTGCCAGGTCGTATCGCGATCCGTAGGCTGGCCCATGGCCACCTCGACGGTGCTCATCGGACGTCCTGACGCAGGAGGGCCGCGTCCGAGCCGAGCGCGCCGACGTCGTCGCCGCGGCGGTGCTCGGGACCGCGCGCGTACGCGATCAGACCGATCAGGACGAGCACGACCGCGAGCGCGATCAGCCAACGAACTCCGTTTCGCATCACGATCCTCCTCTCGTCGACAGGCTTCGTGCCGCCCTCACGACAGCGCCGCCCCGACCCCGAGCACGACGATGCAAAGGGCGCTCAACGCGGCGAGCAGCGGCCAGATCCAGCGCAGGTACCGGTCGTAGGGCACGCCCGCGATCGCAAGGCCGCCCATCACCACGGCCGAGGTCGGGATGAACAGGTTCATCAGACCCGAGGCGCTCTGGTAGGCGGTCACGACCAGCTCCTCGGGCACGTCCACGAAGGTCGCGAGCGGCGCCATGATCGGCATGGCGACCGTCGCGAGCCCCGACGACGAGGGAATCAGAAAGGACAGCGGCAGGAAGAGGGCGAACATGACGATCGCGAAGACCGACTCGCCGACGTCTCCCAGCGCGCGCTCGCACCAGTGCAGCACCGTGTCGGTGATCTCGCCGTTGTTCATGATCACC
>JBOGVL010000163.1:0-6686 GCA_050692535.1 Actinomycetota bacterium
CCCGAGGGCGCCGCGGCCGCGTTTCGTGCCTGGGCCTCCCGGCCGCTAGTCGACGATCTCGATCGTTCGCGACTGGTAGTTCTGGGAGGCGGGGTTGTCCGGGTCGTAGTTCTTCTCGACGTTCCCGGCCATGTCCACGGAGAACCAGTTGATCGTCGTCGTCTCCGTGATCGTGATCGGCGCCGCGCCCTGCCGCGGGCCCGCGGACTCGAGCCGCAGCCCGTTGGCGAACGTCGGCCGGCTTCCGTCGAGCGTGTAGTAGACGATCGCCGGCTCGTTCGGCGTGTCGAACGTCAGGTCGACCGAGCCGCTGTACCTGAGGCCGCCGGGCCGGAGCCTCGACCGCGGCGGCTGGTTGTCACGGCTCCAGTCGTGAGCCACCCACATCAGCTCCTCGAGACCGTTCGAGAACTCCATCGCTTCGGCGTGCGCCTCCTCCCAGTCGGGCTGGAAGCTCGTCCCGACCTCGAAGTTCCACGCGAAGATGTCGTTCACGTACCAGAGGCGGTCGCCCGAGTTCCCCGCCGCCGAGTAGAGCACGTCGGCAATCGGGCCCGTGCGGGCGGGCGTCACGGACAGCCCGCGGTACCGCTTGATGGCCGTGAGGATCCGGTTCGAGGCCTGGTAGAAGTAGGCCTCCTCGCCGGGATCGGGTCTCGGCAGGAGCACGCGGCCCGGCAGTGCGTACGCTCCGGGCGACCACATGAAGTAGTTGCCCGAGCTGTGGAGGTTCATGGAGAACCTGATGTTCTCGTTGTTGTCAGTGACCCACGTGAGGTTGCGGTTCTCCGGCTCGGAGAGCTCCGACGGCCCCGCGAACACGTCGCTGAGGCAGTTCGTGGAGGCCCCGCTGTAGCCGTCGAAGAGCGACCCGAAGTCGTAGTTGCGGTTGTTGTCGACGCCCCAGCTGTCGCGCCGGTTCGGGTCCGAGTCCTCGTCGTCGCAGTGGTTCGTCATGTTCCGGCGCTGGCCGTTGTCGTCGTAGAACGCGTAGTGGCCGCCATCCGGGTTGAGCGACGGGATGATCCAGATCTCCAGATTCCGGAGCAGCCGCCTGATGCGTCCGTCGGACGCCTCGTTGCGGAGCAGCCGCTCGGCCGTCTCGACCGAGACCAGAGGCGGCACCCACTCGCGTGCGTGCTCCTGGGAATACGCGAGGACGCCCGGCTTCGACCCGTCGCGCGTGCGGCCGATGACGAGCGCCTGGACCTGGTACGGCTCGCGCGAGATGTGCGCGGGAGCGTCCAGGAAGTCGGTCAGCTCCGTCGTCTCCTGCGGCGCGGCGAGTCCGTCTCCGACCTCTCCGCGATAGGTGAACGAGCGGATGACCGAGCCCGCGCCCGCGTTGAGCGCCGCGACGACGTCCGCCGCCGTGCTCACGAGCGCACCGCTCGCGTCCGTTCCGAGCGAGCCGCGGATGTGCGTCCCCATCACCGACACGGCGAGCGCCGAGCTGGGAGCGCCCGGATCCACGAGCTCGATCGTGAGATCGTTGCCGCCCTCGTGACCCCACGCGAGCGACTCGACGACGATGCGGCTCGGATCCAGGTCCGGTGCGCCGTGGACGCGGCCGGTCGCGGGCAGGCCCGCCCGGAGCGTGCCGCCGTCGTCCTGCGAGATCATCACTGCCGGGATCGTGATCCCGGGGGCGTTGCCGCCCATCTCGAACGGATCGCCGGGGACGTTGTTGGCCACGACGACCGCGATCGCTCCGGCGGCCTGGGCGTTCAGCACCTTCTGCGTGAAGGCGCAGCTGCCCCGGTCGATCAGCGCGATGGCGCCGGCCGGGAAGCCGACGAGCGGGCTGCAACCCTCGGTGGGAAGCGCGGTGCCGTCGTTCACGAGCACGACGTCGCCGGCGATGCCGGCCGTGGGAGCGTCCGGGCCGAAGTCCGCAGGCTCGGCGTCGTACGTGCCGGCCGCGGGCGACGGCGCGTCCACGACGAGCCTGGTGCTCGGCGGCTCGAGCAGGGCCTGCGCCTTGCGGCGGTAGCCGTTCGTCTTGAACGGCAGGTTGCGGACCTCCGCCAGCTCGGGGAACTCCGCCGCGAGCTGGTTGATCCGCTCGTAGAGCTCCGTCGGGTCCATGTAGTTGTCGACGAAGTCCTCGAACCGGGGCCTGCCCGGGCCGTCGTCCGGCGGCAGCCACTCGGTCACCTTCGCGGTGGCGACGTCGCCGGTCGAGGCCGTCACGCGGACCATGTCCGGCTGCACCGCGGCGCTCGTCTGGCGGCGGTGGTACATGTACACGCCCGCGTCGACGAAGCGCTGCATCGAGATCGAGCCTCCCGAGCCCATCGGCGTCCCGGGGCCCGAGTCCCACTCGAGCTCGAGATCCACGTCCGGGTCCGCGCCGTCGACGTGCAGCGCCTCCACGGAGAGCTGCGGAGTCCCGAGGCTCGTGAACCAGTCGGCGCGGAGCACCTTGAGGTTCTCGTTCTCCGCCTCGAGCAGCTGCAGCTGCAGGCCCGCGGACCGCGCCTTCGCCGCCTTGACGGCGTTGCGCTCCGAAAGCACCTCGTCCAGGTCGGCGGCCGACTGGACGGTGTCGCCGACCGTGAACCCGAGCTTCTCGAGCTGGGTGCGCTCGCTCGGAGTCACGACGGCGTTGACGACGATGCCGTCGTCCGTGTACTTGAGACTGTGATCGAGGTCGAAGCCCTCGCCGACGAGCCGGTCGAGCTCGGCCCGGTCGGCGACGACGACCTCGACGACGCTCGAGCCCTCGCCCGCCTCCCCGCCCTGCGCGGCCGCTCCTGAAGCGGCCAGCAGCGCGAGAACGGCGACGGCGAGAACAGCGAGCCTGCCTGCTCTCAGGGTCCCCCCCATCCGGGAATCCTCCTTGTCAGGCCGGTCGGGGATGGCCCGATCGGCCTGCACCACTGCAGGCCCGCAATCGTTCGTCCCCCCTGTGCCCGGCTACGAACAGAGGTGAGGAGAAAAACAGATCTTGCCGATCAGGTCAAGGCGGCGGCTGCGCGAGCTTCAGCGTCTGCTCGGCCACCTCGCCGAAGAGCTCGCTCCACGTCCGGTGGAGGGCGCGGGCGAACGACTCCTCCAGCATCCGGTAGTGCTCGTCGAGGATGACGGCGAGCTTCCGCAGGTCGCGCTCTCGCATCGCGTCGAGCTGGCGCTGGTGGATCTCGACGGCCCGCTCGTCCTCGGCCTTGCCGCCCTCGTAGGTGTCGCGGATGGGCGCGAGGTCGCTCTCGAGCTTCCGCATCGCCGACTCGAGCGTCTTGTTGTGGCTGGCCCGGACGACGGCCCGGTGGTACATCGCGTTGGCGCCCATGACCCGCGGCCGGTCGCCGAGGTTCCGCTTCATCAGGTCGATCGTCCGCTGGATGCCGTCGAAGTCCTCCTCGGTCCCGTGCAAGCCGGCGATGATCGTGGTGGAGCCCTCGAGGACTCGCCGGCCGAGGAGGACGTCGACCGCGTCCTCGGCCTCGAAGCCGATGTTCCGCGTGATCGTGTCGACGGGGACGACCTCGGCGTCCATGAAGATGCCGCCGCCCTTGCCCGGGCGGACGCGGAGGAGGCCGCTGCGCTCGAGCACCCGCAGGGCCTGCCGGAGGGTCGGCTTGGAGATGCCGAGCTGCGCGGCGAGCTGCCCCTCGGTGGGCAGCCGGTCGTCCGCCCGCAGGTGCGCGCGCTCGATTCCCTCGAGGAGGTTCTCGATCGCCGCCTCGAACGTGCGGGACGTCCTAACGGGCTCGACGAACACCGCAGCTCCCACTAGGACCTACGTTCGCCGCAGCTGGACGGATGCTCGAGCGACGCCATTTTGCTCTCGCTTCGTGTCCGAAGGGACGTGCTCCTCGACGAGGAGTTCTTACTCGACCGTCACCGTCTTGGCAAGGTTCCTCGGTTGGTCGACGTTCATGCCGCGGAGCCGCGCGATCCGGTACGCGAGCAGCTGGAGCGGGATCACCGCGAGCGCGGCCTGCAGGAAGGGGTGCGTGCGCGGGACGTAGACGACGTCGTCGGCGTGGTGCTGGATGTCCTCGTTCCCGTCGGTGGCGATCGCGATCACCTCGGCGCCGCGGGCCCGCACCTCCTGGATGTTGGAGACGACCTTGTCGTACACGTGCGAGTCCGTCGCCACGACCACGACCGGAGTCTCCTCGTCGAGCAGGGCGATCGGCCCGTGCTTCATCTCCCCGGCCGAGTAGGCCTCGGTCGGGATGTAGGAGATCTCCTTCAGCTTCAGCGCGCCCTCGAGGCACACGGGCAGGCCGATGTGGCGCCCGAGGTAGAGGAAGAACGGCTTCGCGTGGTGCCGCTGCGCGATCTCCTCGATCGGATGGTCGGCGTCGAGGTACGTCCCGATCTTCGCCGGGAGGCTCTCGACCTCCGCCAGCAGGCGCGCGATCTCGTCCTCCGGCAGCGTCCGCCGCACCTGCGCGAGCCGAAGGGCGAGCAAGTAGACGAGCGTGAGCTGCGCGGTGAACGTCTTCGTCGCGGCCACCCCGGTCTCCATGCCCGCGCGCGTGTAGAGGACCCGGTCGACCTCGCGAGTGATCTGCGTCCCCATCAGGTTCGTGATCGCCACGGTGCGCGCGCCGCTCTCCCGCGCCAAGCGGACGGCCTGCACCGTATCCCTCGTCTCCCCCGACTGGGAGATGCCGACGACCAGCGTGTCCTTCGTGAGCACCGGGTTCCGGTAGATCCACTCGCTGGCGATGTCGGGCTCGCAGGGGAGGCGCGCCCACTCCTCCATGACGTACCGCCCGACGACGCCCGCGTGGTACGCGGTGCCGCACGCGAGGATGACCATCCGGCGCAGGTTCTGGACCTCGAGGTCCGTCAGGCCGATGTCCTCGAGCTCGAGCCGGCCGCCCCGGAGGCGCTCGCCGATCGTGTCGGCGACCGCCTGCGGCTGCTCGTAGATCTCCTTGAGCATGAAGGTCTCGTAGCCCTGCTTCTCGGCCGCCTCGTCGTCCCAGTCGACCTCGAGCTCGTCCCGCCGGCGCGGAGTCCCGTCCACCGAGACGAACCGCTCGCCGCCGGGCTCGATCGCCACGACCTCGCCGTCCTCGATCAGCTTGACGCGGCGCGTCTCGCGCAGGAACGCGGCGATCGAGGAGGCGAGGAACATCTCGCCGTCGCCGACGCCGACCACGAGCGGGCACTGGAGCCGGGCGCCGACGAGCATGCCGGGGTGGTCGCGGTGGATGGCGACGAAGGCGAAGTGGCCCTCGAGCTGCTCGTAGGTCGCGCGCACGGCCTCGAGGAGATCGCCCTGGTAGTGGCGCTCGACGAGGTGGGCAACGACCTCGGCGTCGGTCTCGGAGCCGAAGGCATGGCCGTCGGCCTCGAGAGAGTCGCGCAGCTCGCGGAAGTTCTCGACGATGCCGTTGAGGACGATCGCGACCTCGTCCTCGAGGCAGCCGGTCAGCGGGTGGGCGTTCTCGAGGGAGACCTTCCCGTGCGTCGCCCAGCGCGTGTGGCCGACGCCGGTGGTCGAATCGGAGCCGTTCGAGCCCGCGGCCGCCTTCAGCTGGTCGAGGTTCCCGACGGCGCGGACGTAATCGAGCCCTTCATCCTCCAGGAGGCACAGGCCGGCCGAGTCGTAGCCGCGGTACTCGAGCCGCTCGAGACCGTGGAGCAGGAGGTCCTTCGCAGTCCTCGAGCCCACGTAACCGACGATCCCGCACACTCGAAAACCCCTCTCTCGCCTGCCGGGGTCCCGTCCCGACTATCTTCGACGCTTCCGCTTTACCTGCGTTCCAATCCTGAAAAACCGACGAAAAAAGCGAGGCCGGCCGCTAGCCGAGCTCTCGCCCTACGAGAGCCGCGATGGTAGCACAGAGCTGCTCCGCGGCCGGGGCCGTCTCGGCTTCGGCGAGCACGCGGACGACCGGCTCCGTGCCGGAGGGGCGGACCAGGACCCTCCCGTCGTCGCCCAGCTCGGAGGCGATGCGGTCGAGCTCGGCTAGGAGGCTCTGCGGAAGCTCCCGCGCCTTGACGCGGACGTTCTGCTTCGCCTGCGGGAAGCGCGGCATCACGGCCGCGAGCTCGGCGAGCGGGCGAGCCTGCTCGACGACGGCGCGGGCAAGCAGGAGGGCGGCGACCAGCCCGTCGCCGGTCGTGTGGCCCTCGAGCCAGATGACGTGACCCGACTGCTCGCCGCCGAGCCTGCCGCCCTCGGCCCTGAGGGCCTCGAGCACGTAGCGGTCGCCCACGTCGGTCGTCAGGACGCGGATCCTCCGCTCGGCCATCAGCCGGTGGAACCCGAGGTTCGTCATCGCCGTCACGGCGACGAGGTCGACTCCCAGATGGAGGGCGAGGACGGCGAGGATCTGGTCGCCGTCCACCTCCTCCCCGGCGGCGTCCACCGCCAGCATGCGGTCGCCGTCGCCGTCGAAGGCCACGCCGAGGTCTACGCGCTGCTCCTGCGCTACGCGCGCGAGCAGCGACAGGTCCGTCGCCCCGCAACCGACGTTGATGTTAGCCCCATCCGGTTCGTTGGCGACCGCGACGACATCCGCGCCGAGGCGACGAAGCACGGCGGGCGCGACCTCGGACATCGCACCATTCGCGCAATCCGCCGCGATCCTCAGCCCGTCGAGCGGCGCGCCGAAGCGCTCGCACACGAGGTCGGCGTAGCGCTCCGCCAGCCCGGGGACGGCCTCGACGGCCTCCCCGTCCGCGGATGAGGGTGGCTCGTCGAGGCGCGCCTCGAC
>JBOGVL010000164.1:0-6657 GCA_050692535.1 Actinomycetota bacterium
CGGGCCGTCGTCTTCCTCTTGGCGGTCGACTTCTTCCTCGCTGGGGACATCGGTCACCCCCTTCCCTTCAGATCAGGACGCCATGCGCTTCAGGCGTCTCCGTTCCCGTTCGCTCATCCCTCCCCATACCCCGTACCGCTCGTCGCGTCGCAGGGCGTAGTTCAGGCACTCGATCCGAACGGGACAGTCCGCGCAGATCCGCTTGGCCTCCCTCGATGACCCTCCCTTCTCGGGGAAGAAGATCTCGGGGTCGTGCTCGCGGCATCGCGCCCGTTCCTGCCAAGGGATGTAGTGATGCACCGCTCTCTCCCCCCAGAATCACACGCGTGTGATTCTGCGGCATCCTTTCCCCCTTTGACAAGAGGGAAATCCGAGATCCGGAACACCTCGACATGCATCCCCATGAGAATCGAATACAGCGGAAACGTGATGTGCAAGGGTTCCACACAAGAAATCTCCCGGTAAAGCAGATTGACGTATACCGTCAAGGTGATTGACGGAAACGCGCCTGTCGACGCTCGAGACGCGCGATCAATCGCTCAGCGCGGCGACGAGACCGTCTTCCTCGCCACCCCGATGCGCTTGTGAATCATTGCCGCGCAGGCGTCCGTAGGTGGTGGTTCGTTGCATGGGGAATCGGCCGATCGCAGTGATCGCCTCGACGAACTCGAGGGGCTCCATCCGTATCCCCCACTCGGCGCCCGCCATGCGACTGATCGTCTCCTCCATCAACGTGCCGCCGAAGTCGTTCGCGCCCCCCTGCAGCATCACCTGTGAGGCCGCCACGCCGAGCTTCACCCACGAAACCTGCACGTTGTGGATAACTCCGTCCAGCAGCACGCGCGCGACGGCGTGCATCCGCCGGTTCTCCTCGAACGTCGATCCCGGACGGGCCTTCCCCGCGAGGTAGATCGGCGCGTTCTGATGCACGAACGGCAGCGGAACGAACTCGGTGAACCCGCCCGTTCCACGCTGGATCCGCGCGAGGCGGCGGATGTGGAAAACCCAGTGCGGCGGGGCATCCACGTGTCCGTACATGATGGTCGACGAGCTCCGGATCCCCAGGTCGTGCGCGGTGCGGACGATCTCCTCCCACGTGTCGGCGGGCAGCTTGCCCTTGGTCAACATCCACCGAACGTCGTCGTCAAGGATCTCGGCGGCGGTGCCCGGGATCGTTCCGAGCCCGTGTCGACGGCACTCCTGGAGGAACTCGCGGAAGGAGATGCCGAGCTTGGTCGACCCGTTCAGGATCTCCATGGGACTGAAGGCGTGGATGTGGATATCTGGGGCGGCGGCTCGCACCGCGTCGAGCAGATCGAAGTAGAAGTCGCCGGGAAGGTCCGGGTGGATGCCACCCTGCATGCACACCTCGGTCGCGCCGGCGATCGCGGCCTCCCGCACACGCTCCGCCACCTCTGCCAGCGTCAGCGTGTACGACTCGGGATCGACCTCCCGCTGCGCGAACGCGCAGAAACGGCAGCCCACGTAGCAGACGTTCGTGAAGTTGATGTTGCGGTTGACGACGTACGTGACCTCGTCGCCGACGGCCTCGCGACGCAGGTCGTCGGCCACCCGGCACAGGGCCTCGAGCCCCTCACCCTCGGCGCGGAACAGCGCGAGCGCCTGCTCGTCCGAGATCGGGCGGTGCCGCTCGGCGCGGCGAAGCGCGTCGCGGATCTCGAGCTCGAGCCGCTCGGGCGCGGCGGCCGCCTGCGCCCATCCCCGGGTGACCTCGAGCCCGTCGAGATCGCCGTAGACCTCGGCGGCGTCCGCCCGCAGCCCGGCCGTGGCGCCCTTGGCGAAGGTCGACTCGGTCGACCGGGGCTTCCACTGGACGTCGGGATCCTGCCACGGGATCGGCTGGGGAACCGAGCCCGCCAGCGCCAGCCCCCCTTCGTCCATGAGGGCGACGACGGGGGCGCGCATCTTCCCCGCCAGGAACGGGTCCGGGCGGAGCGCGAACGACGGGTGCACCGTGAGCCGCTCCCGGAGGTCGAGCCCTCGCTCCGCCGTCCGGGCGGCGAGGGCCTCGATCAGGGGCCACGGCCGCTCCGGGTTCACGTGATCGGGCGTGAGCGGCGAGACGCCGCCCCAGTCGTCGATGCCGGCGTCCAGCAGCCGGAGCTGCCGGCTTGGGGCGGACAGGTTGGGGGGGGCCTGGACGCTCATGCGGGGCCCGAGCACCACCCGCGCCGTCGCGACCGCCGCCAGGTACTCCTCCTCCTCCGGCTCGGGGGCGAGGCGCATCGCGGTGCCGGGCTTGGGGAGGAAGTTCTGGACGATCACCTCCTGGACGTGCCCGTAGCGCCGGTGCAGATCGCGGATCGCGAAGAGGGACTCCGCTCGCTCGTGCGACGTCTCGCCGATGCCGACGAGGATTCCCGTCGTGAACGGGATGGCCAGCCGGCCCGCGTCCTCGATCGTCCGAAGCCGGACCGCCGGCGCCTTGTCCGGCGAGCCGAAGTGCGGCCCGCCGCGTTCGGCCAGGCGGGTCGAGGACGTCTCGAGCATCAGACCCATCGACGCGCTCACGTGCTTGAGGCGCGCGAGCTCCTCGTACGTCATCACTCCCGGGTTCAGGTGCGGCAGCAGCCCGGTCGCCTCGATCACGCGGATCGCGACGGCGCGGACGTAGTCGAGCGTCGACGCGTAGCCGCGTGCCGAGAGCCACGCGCGCGCGACGTCGTACCGGTCCTCGGGGCGATCGCCCAGCGTGAACAGCGCCTCCTTGCAGCCGAGCCGCCGGCCGGCCTCGGCGATCGTCACCGCCTGCTCGGCCGAGAGGAACGGGGTCTCCAGGTGCGCCGGTGGCTTCGCGAACGTGCAGTAGTGACAGTGGTCACGGCAGAGCATCGTCAGCGGGATGAAGACCTTGCGCGAGTACGTGACGGTCGTCGCGTGACCCAGCTCGCGCAGGCGGGCGGCGACCGTCATCAGCTCGTCGAGCGCGTCACCCCTCGCCCCGAGCAGGCTCGTGGCCTCCTCGACGGACAGCGACTTCCCGGCGCTGGCCCTCGCGACGGCGCGGGCGACGGCGTGCTCGGGCGACGGGGGCATGCCGGGGCGAGCGTATCACCGGCCACGTGGAGGGCCTTGCGTGGACTCGCGGGCCCGCCGCAGACTCCCCGGAGCATGGAGATGCCCGACACGCGGTATGCGCGGAGCGGCGACGTCCACATCGCCTATCAGGTGTTCGGCGAGGGGCGCCTGGACCTCGTCTTCGTCGCGGAGTTCTGGAACTCGATCGAGGCAATGTGGGAGCAGCCCGGCTTCAACCATTTCCTCGAGCGCCTCGGCTCGTTCGCGCGGGTGATCTGCCTCGACCAACGCGGAACCGGATCCTCGGATCCCGTCTCGCTGTCCGAGCTGCCGACGTTGGAGGTATGGGCGGACGACGTGATCGCGGTGATGGCCGCCGCCGGGTCGTCGAAGGCGGCGCTCGTCGGCTCGGGTGGTGGCGGCGGCGTCTGCATGCTCTTCGCGGCGACGTTTCCCGAGCGCGTGCACGCGCTGGTCCTCGTGAATTCGACGGCGCGATACACGCAGGCGCCCGACTACCCGTGGGGCACCTCGCCGGAGTTCGAGGCCCGGATCGAGAAGGAGCTCGAGTTCGGCTGGGGGCGGGGCGTGCTCCTCGAGACGGTCGGGCCGAGCGTGGCCGGCGACCCCGACTTTCGGAGGTGGTGGGCCAGGTACCAGCGCCTCGGTTCGACGCCCGGCACCGTGCTCCGCATGCGCGAGATGCTCCGGCAGCTCGACGTCCGGCACGTCCTGGGCTCCATCGGCGTGCCGACGCTGGTCGTGCACCGCAAGGACAACCGGCTGGTCGAGCTGCCGCACGGGCGCTACCTCGCCGATCACATCCCGGGCGCCCGGTTCATCGAGCTGGACGGCGACGACTACTTCCCCTTCGTGGGGAACACCGACGCGATCCTGGACGAGATCGAGGAGTTCCTCACCGGTTTCCGACGAAGCGCCGAACACGACCGCGTGCTCGCCACCGTGCTGTTCACCGACATCGTCGATTCGACCGCCCGGGCCTCCGAGCTCGGCGACCGGGGATGGCGCGAGGTGCTGGAGGCGCACCGGGCCGTCGTGCGCGCCGAGCTCGAACGGCATCGCGGGCGCGAGATCGACACGGCCGGCGACGGGTTCCTCGCGACGTTCGACGGACCGGCTCGTGCCGTGCGGTGTGCCTGCGCGATCCGCGACGCGGTCCGCCGCCTCGGCGTGGAGATCCGCGCCGGGCTCCACACCGGCGAGGTCGAGGCCGCCGGGGACAAGGTGGCCGGGATCGCCGTCCACATCGGCGCGCGGGTGGCCTCGGCCGCGGCGTCGGGCGAGGTGCTCGCGTCCGGTACCGTCCGGGACCTGGTTGCCGGCTCCGGGATCGAGTTCGAGGATCGAGGCGTGCACTCGCTGCGCGGCGTCCCGGAATCGTGGCAGCTGTTCGCGGTGGTCCGGACGTGAAGGTCACGGCGCTCGCGGGCGGGATCGGCGCCGGCAAACTCCTTCGCGGCCTCGTTCGGGCCGTCCCGCCCGGGGAGGTATCGGTCGTCGTGAACACCGGCGACGACGTCGTGATGCACGGGCTGCACGTCTCGCCCGACCTGGATTCCGTGACCTACTGGCTCGGCGACGTCTTCGACCGGCAGCGAGGCTGGGGACGCCGAGGTGAGACCTTCCGCGCCATCACGGAGCTGGGAGGGTTCGATCCCGACCTCGCGTGGTTCAACCTCGGCGACCTCGACCTGGGCACCCATCTGTTCCGAACCAGCCTGCTCGGGTCCGGGGCGACGCTGAGCGAGGCCACCGAACGGATCGCGGCGCGCTTCGGCGTGCCGGCGCGGCTCATGCCGATGAGCGACGACCCGGTTCCGACGCGCATCACGGTCGTCGCCGACGGCGCGGAGCTCGACCTGCACTTCCAGGAGTACTGGGTTCGCCGGGGCGCCCGCGACGAGGTGAAGGCCGTGCGGTACGAGGGGGCGTCCGCCGCCAGTCCCGCCCCGGGCGTCCTCGAGGCGATCCGGGAGGCGGACGTCGTGGTGCTCTGCCCGTCGAACCCGGTCGTCTCGCTGGGGCCCGTCCTCGCGATCCCCGGCATCCGGGAGGCGCTCGGGCGCCGGCGCGAGCGGGTCGTCGGCATCAGCGGGATCGTGGAGGGGGCGCCGCTCGCCGGCATGGCGGACCGGCTGATGCCGGCCGCCGGCGTGGAGGTCACCGCGGCGGGGGCCGCCGAGTACTACCGCGGGCTGCTCGGCTCGTGGGTGATCGACGAGGCCGACCGCGGCTTGCTCCCGCGCATCGAGGCGACGGGCCTCCGGGTCGGCGTGACCGACACGATCATGACCGACGACGACAAGGCCGAGGGGCTCGCGCGGTTCGCGCTCGGCCTGCTCGAGTGAGCGCGCGGACCGGTGTCCAGGTAGTCCCGGTCGAGGGCGTTCCCGAGGTTCGATCCGGCGACGACCTCGCGGCGCTGCTCATCGAGGGGCTCGCGCCGCTCGCCCCGCGGGACGGCGACGTCGTCGTCGTCACCCAGAAGGTCGTCTCCAAGGCCGAGGGCCGCATCGTCCGGGAGGAGGGCGTCGGGCGGTCGGGGTGGATCGAGCGCGAGTCGGTGCGCGTCGTCGCGCGCCGCGGCGACCTCGTGATCGCCGAGACCCCCCACGGCTTCATCTGCGCGAACGCCGGCATCGACGCCTCGAACGTGGAGGCGGGGTTCCTGACGCTGCTCCCCCAGGACCCGGACGCGTCGGCCGAAGGGCTGCGGCAGGAGATCGCCGGGCGGTTCGGCGCGGTCGTCGGCGTGATCGTGACCGACACGTTCGGCCGCCCTTGGCGGCAGGGCCTGGTGAACGTCGCGATCGGCTGCGCGGGACTGCCGGCGCTGGTCGACCTGCGCGGCACCGCCGACCACCACGGCCGCGAGCTCGAGACGACCGTGATCGCGCTCGCCGACGAGGTCGCCGCGGCAAGCGGCCTCGTCCTGGGGAAGGCCGACCGGATCCCGGCGGCCCTGGTCCGCGGGATCGCGGCGCGAGGCGCTCCGGGCGTGGCCCGGGAGCTCGTCCGCCGCCCCGAAGACGACCTGTTCCGCGAGTCCCCGCTGCTCTCGATCTCGGCCCGCAGGAGCATCCGAACGTTCGGCGAGGGCGACGTCCCGGGCGAGGCGATCGAGGAGGCCGTCCGGGCGGCGGGCACGGCGGCCGCACCGCACCATTCCCGGCCGTGGTCGTTCACGGCGCTCGTCTCGCCGGCGGCGAAGCGCCGGCTCCTGTCCGCGATGGCGGTCGCATGGCGCGACGACCTGCGCGGGGACGGCACCCCGGAGGAGACGATCGCCGCGCGCATCGCCGCGAGCGAGGCCCTCCTCGGCTCGGCATCGGTCCTCCTCGTTCCCTGGATCCGGTTCGACGCCGCCGAGCCGTATCCGGACGCCGAGCGTGCGCACGCCGAGCGGGAGATGTTCCTCCTGTCGGCCGGCGCCGCGATCCAGAACCTGCTCCTCGCGTTCCACGCGCAGGGCTTCGGGTCGTGCTGGACGGCCACGACCCTGTTCTGTCAGGAGGAGACCCGGGCCGCGCTCGAGATGGGCGAGGGATGGTTCGCGCTCGGGACGGTCGCCGTGGGGCGGATGCCGGCCGGGGCCGC
>JBOGVL010000165.1:0-6649 GCA_050692535.1 Actinomycetota bacterium
CCGAGATCGCCTTGGCCTCCTCCGAGGGCACGTTCCGCTCGGACACCGTGAGCTCGGTCCTGCCTTCCCGCTCCGCCAGCGCCCAGGTCACCTCCTGATAATGCTCCGGCCGGTCCGGGGTCCCGGAGAGATCGCTCCAGTGCGTGTGCACGAGCAGTCTCGGCGGCTCCACCTCGACGATCTGCCCCTTGTCCTTGTACGGCTTGCCCTGCCACTCACCCCGATGAACGATCGGGCCTCCCGGTGTCCAGTCGGTCTCCGTGTCGACGCCGAAGAACCACTGCTTGATCAGCTCGGGCGTCGTGATGGCGTCCCAGACGTCCTGCACGGGAGCGTCGATCGTCGACGTCGTCGAAGTGCTGAGATCCGTCATCCTCCTGTCGTTCCCCCGATCTCCGTGGCCAAACCGCTCGATGTCGCGGAGCCGAACCGCCGACTTCCTGTCGGCCTTTTTCAGATCGTGATGACGATCTTTCCTCGGGCATGCCCAGCTTCCAATTGACGCATGGCCTGGGGGACCTCGCTGAGCGGGTACGTCGCACCGATGACCGGCGTGACCTTCCCGGCCTCGATGAGCTCCTTGAGCACGACGAGGTCCTCGCCCTTCTCCTTCGAGGCGAACAGGCCGAGCCTCTGGCTGACGAATGGTGACAGCGCCTGCGCCCGAAGGTTTCGACCGAAGCCGCCGAACCACCGTCCGCCCCCTTCGGCTCCGACGATGACGAGTGCTCCCTTGGGCGTCAGGGCGCGCCGGAGCTGCGGAACCGACCGGGCTCCCGCGGTGTCGAGGATTGCGTCGTAGCGCCGGCCGCTCTCCGCGAAGTCCTCGCGGGTGTAGTCGATGACCTCGTCGGCTCCCAGAGACCGCACCAGGTCCACCTTCGACGTGCTGCACACGCCGGTGACGTGGGCGCCGAACGCCGTGGCGATCTGCACCGCGAACGTCCCCACGGCTCCCCCCGCGCCGATGATCAGCACCTTCTGGCGGGGCTGCACCTGCCCCTTGTCGCGGACCGCCTGGAGCGCGGCGAGGCCGGAGATGGGACAGGCCGCGGCCTGCTCGAAGTTGAGGTTGGCCGGCTTTGTGGCGATCTTGTCCGCTCGAGCGGTCGCGTACTCGGCGAAGGAACCCTTGCCGATGCCGAACACCTCATCGCCGGGCCGGAACTGCGTGACGTCCTGACCGACCGCCTCGACGCGACCTGCCACATCCATACCCCGGACGCGGGTCTTGGGCGCGCGGAGCCCGAGATCGGGGACGACGACGCGGATCAGGTACGGCAGCCCCGTCATGACGTGCCAGTCGCCGATGTGCGCGCTCGCCGCGTGAACGTGGAGGAGCGCCTCGCCGTCGCCGACCACCGGCCTGTCGACGTCCCTGAGGTCGAGGGTGTCGGGTGAGCCGTACGTTTCTTGGACGATCGCCTTCATCGTCCTCCCCTGTCGGAGCACCCCCGGGCCTTGCGGCCTTGATCGGGAGTCCGGTCATGCCTCCGGTTCAGGCCGCGGCGTTCACGGTTTGGGACCGTGCTCCTGAACGAAGGCGAGCGCCAGATCGGCCACCTCGCGCCAGCCGTTGTCGATCGTCAGCGAGTGACCTCGGTTGGGGACCTTGGCGATCTCCGTGACGCCTTCGTTTCGCGCCTGGCGTTTGTAGGACGCGTTCGCGATGGCCCATGGGACGGTGTGGTCCTTCTCGCCGTCCAGGATGAGCAGTGGTCCCCGCTCGGGGTTCTTCGTGTCGACCTTCGCCTCGGTCCAGGGGTTGAGATTGGCGCCCGCGGCCTGGAAGAGCGGCTCGCCGGAGGTCGGTACCGCGAACGTCTCGTAGAGCTCCTTGGCCTCGTCCTCGCCCACCGCGTTCGCGAAGGCGTATCGGAACTGGTCGTAGGTCAGCGGCACCGCACGGTTGACGTTCGCGGGATTGCGGAGCACCGCCGATGCCGCCCGCAGCGACGAGATCGGCAGCGGCAGGACCCCACGGAACGGCGCCGGATCGATCGCGACCGTGACCGCGGCCTGCCCGCGGCCCGCGAGGATCTGTGCGAGCAGCCCGCCGAACGAGTGGCCGATGACGGCCGGCTTCTTGGCCAGCCCCCGGATGACGTCCTCGAAGTGATCCGCGACCTGACCCACCGACTTGTTGGCGAACACCTCGGGGTGCGCCTTGGCCTCCTCGACCGTCTCGGGGTCGTCCGGCCAGTGCGGCGTCAACGCCGTGTACCCGTTCTTCTCGAAGAGCTCCGCCCACCGATCCCAGCTGCTCGGCAGCAGCCACAGGCCGTGGACGAACACGACGGGCACTCGCCCGGAGGCGTTCGCACGCTCGACCTGCTCCACCTCGTGCTCGGTGACGGACGTCGTCGCATCCGGCTTCGATGTCATGCCGTCTCCTTTCGACGAGCGCTCCACGTCGGCACCCTAGGGAGGGGCCGGAGAGACGGCAACTCGGCCCGAGGAGGTTCAGGAACCTCGCCCGCGAGCCGATCGCGACCAGGAAGGCGTGCACGGCCCCTCGCGGGCGACGACGAGTGTGCCGGCGCTCGCGCGGATCTTGTTTCCCCTCGATCCGGAACTCGAGCTCGCCCTCGAATCCCTCCTCGACACGGGCTGGATGACACTATGGAGCATGAGTCCCCCGCCGAAAACATGAACCCCATCCTCGACGAGCTCGATGCGGGCGATCGACGCCGGCTCCGGCGTCGCGCCATGCCGGCCTTCATGCCGCTGATGCTGGCCACGTTGGCCAAGGCCGCGTTCTCCGATCCCGCGTGGGTGTTCGAGGCCAAGCTCGACGGTCAGCGCTCGCTCCTGTGGAGGCGGCGCTCGACCGTCCGGCTGATCACGAGGAACGAGAAGGACCGCACGTCGCACTATCCCGATCTGGTCGAGGCCGTCCGGCGGCACGACACCGCTCCGCTGATCGCGGACGGCGAGATCGTGGCCTTCCGAGGGGACGTCACCTCGTTCGCGCGCCTACAGGAGCGGATGCAGAACGCGAGACCCAGCGCCGCGCAGGTCGCGGGCGTTCCGGTGTTCTTCTACCTGTTCGACCTGATCTGGTTCGACGGCTACGACCTGTCCGCGTTGCCGCTGCTCGCCCGGAAGTCGGTGCTGCGCCGCGCCGTCGCGTTCGAGGACCCGATCCGCTTCTCCGAACACCTGGACGAGGAGGGCGAGGTCGCGTTCCGCGCCGCCTGCGAGAAGGGGTGGGAGGGTCTGATCGCCAAGCGTGCCTCGGCGCCCTACACGCACGGGCGCTCGACCGACTGGCTGAAATTCAAGTGCGTGAACGAGCAGGAGTTCGTCGTGCTGGGGTGGACCGATCCGCGCGGATCGCGCTCGGGGCTCGGGGCGCTGCTGGTCGGCTACCACGAGGACGGCGAGCTTCGGTTCGGCGGCAAGGTGGGCACCGGCTTCGGCGAGCGCGAGCTCGCCATGCTCACCGCTCGTCTCGCGCCCCTCGAACAGCCGGCGCCCCCCGTCGCCGACACCAAGGACCTGTCGAAGAAGGGCGTGCACTGGGTGCGACCCGAGCTGGTCGCACAGGTTGGCTTCAGCGAGTGGACCCCGGACGGCAAGCTGCGACACCCCCGCTACGTCGGTCTCCGCGACGACAAGCGGCCGAAGCACGTCGTCCGCGAGCGGGCGTAGGCGCGATCGATGGCACCCGGACGCGTCGAGGTCACCCGTCCCGACAAGCCGCTCTGGCCCGCGCTCGGCATCACCAAGCGGACGTTCGTGGATTACCTCGGCTCCGTGGCGGATGACATGCTCCCGTGGCTGCAGGATCGACCGCTCACGTTGATCCGGGCGCCGGACGGCGTGGACGGGCAGCGCTACTTCCAGAAGGACACGCCCCGGTACGCGCCGTCGTGGATCCGTCGAGTCACGATCCCGGCGCCGAGCGCCAAGCGAGACGTCGCCTACACGGTGTGCAACGACGCGGACACCCTCGCGTGGCTCGGGAACCAGGCGGCGCTGGAGTTCCATCCGGCACCGGTCCGCCGGGACCGGCTCGAACGTCCCGACCTGCTCGTCGTCGACATCGATCCACCCGACGGGGCATTCGACGCCGCGGTGGAGGTCGCGTTCCTCGTGCTCGAGGTCCTCGACGACCTGGGCCTGACCCCGCTGGTCAAGACCACCGGCGGCAAGGGCCTCCACATCGTGGTCCCGATCGTGCGGCACGTGGCCCCCGAACAGCTCCGGCTCGCCGCCGGGCGGCTCACGGCGATCGTCGCCGAGCGGCGGCCCGACCTGGTGACGACCGAGTTCCGCAAGGCCGGCCGCAAGGGCCGCGTCATGCTCGACCCCTCCCGCAACGGCACGGGGGCGACGATCGTCGCCCCGTACTCACCTCGCGCTCGCCCCGAGGCCACGGTCTCGTTCCCCGTCCTCCCCGACCAGCTGCGGTCGATCGCGCCCGGCGACTTCACCGTGGCGACGGTGCCTCGGCAGCTGAAGGGCGCCGGCCCGGCTCGCTGGAGGAAGGCGGCGAGCGACCGGCACCAGCGCCTGCCCGCCTCGCTCCTCCGCAGCGGAACTTGACAGAGTCCTTACGCTCCGTCAGGATTCTGACATGAGAGTCGATGCACGCACCATGGCCGGAGAAGCCGCCACGAGGATCATCCTCACGACCTTCCGGGCCAACGGCCTCCTGCTGGGCGCCGGAGATCGCCTCGGCGCCGACGAAGGGCTGACGTCCGCGCGCTGGCAGGTCCTCGGTGCGATCGCGCTCTCGGAGCGCCCGCTCACCGTGCCGCAGATCGCCCGGCGCATGGGCCTCACGCGGCAGAGCGTTCACGCCACCGTGCACCGACTCGTCCGGGACGGCGATCTCGAACTCGCCCCCAATGCGGACCACCGCCGTTCTCAGGTCGTCGGCCTGACCGAACGGGGCAGGGCCAGGTACGAGGCGATCGACCGGCGGCAGGCGGCGTGGGTCAACGAGCTCGCCCGAGGGATCGGCCGCTCGGCCCTCGAGACGACCGAGCGGGTGCTCGACGAGCTCTGCCGAAGGCTCCAGGCCGGCGACGCGCAGACAGATGCGCCGTCGTATGCGGGCGGACGTCGAGGGGAGACGCCATGACACCCAGGACGATGCGAAGGGCGGAGCGAGGCGCGCACCTACTCTGGGCTCTCGTGCTGGTCTTCCACGTGTACGGACTCTTGCCGTCGTGGGGTGACCCGGCGGTTCGATGGGTGGTGATCCCGGGGATCGCGGCATCCGGGTTCGCGATGTGGCTCGCCGCGCCGCTGAGGAGGCTCGGCAAGAGGATGCGCTCGGCCCGCGTCGTATCCGTCGACCGGCGGGGGGACCCGAACAGGACGGCTGCTTCCTGATTCGGAAGTTGAGGCCGGTCCTCCATCCGACCTCCCCCATCCCGACCTTCTCGAGCTGGACGCGCTCGAACTCCGGATCCGCGAAGAGCCGAAGGTGTCGCCGAGCAGCACCGGCATGACGTCGACGCGCAGCTCGTCGGCCAGCCCGGCGCGCAGCGGCTCCCGGATCACGTGACCCCGCCGAACCACCTGAACCGACCTGTCACCTGCGGGGTCCGTCGCCTTCGCGACCGCCGGGCTCGATCCCGTCCGTCACGAACGTGAAGGTGAGGTTCTCCTCCTGCCTCGGAGCGCGGCCAGGTCGTATACAGACGGCTCGCGCTGCCGCTCCGATCGGCGACGAATCCGTCCAGCGACATAGTCATCCCGGCGATCACCCTGGTCATCGGCCCCTCCTCATGCCTCGTCCGTCTGGCCCTCCCCCGCTTCCCCGGCTCGGCGAGCGGCCTCGAGCCTGGCGATGTCGAACGCGGACATCACGGTCGCGCCGATGCTGAGGAACCCCGCCGCGAACGACAGCAGGATCGCCCAGGCGAGGTCCTCCCGGGTCGGGTGGAGGCCCCCGAGCGCCCACGGGAGGACGAGGAGCACCAGGGTCACGATCGAGGTCACCACCTCGTTCACGAGCAGGGCGGTCGACCCCGTGGCCGACGCCACGCCTCGGATGCGAACGGCGCTGTCGACGCCGGCCACGATGAGCATGAGGCTCAACAGCGCGAAGAGCGCCGTCGCCCAGACCGGCTCCATGGCGACGAGGGTGATCGAGAGGCCGAGCGGGATCGCGAAGACGATCAGGGTGATCCGTGTCCCGGCTCGCAGGTAGGGCTCGAAGACCGCGCGGGCGCGGTCCACTCGACGAAGGCCGGTCTCGATGTAGAAGAAGACCCCCACCAGGAAGAGCCCGATCAACGTCGCGGAGACCTCGGCCATGTTCAGGAGGAACGCGTCCGAGACCCGCCGCATCGTGCCCGAATCCTCCCACGGTGGGCAGGCGCAACGCCTGGCGCCGACTCTCCGAGGCGGGTCGCGATTTGCGAGCCGCCCCGAACACGTCCGTGTGCAGGAGCGCTCCGCGCCCTCTCGTTCGTCCGGCTTTCAACGCTCGTTCAGGTTCGGATTCCTAGGATGCGCACGGCATCCCGAACGACAACGAGGAGGAACCGGCGATGACGATCAACGGGAAGCGAACGGTGACCGGTGCGCTCGTGGCCTTCCTCCTCGGAGGCGCGGCGTGTACGAGCACCGCGAGCGGCGGTGAGGGCCGCGCGCCGGCGACCGTCGGTCCCACCGCGACGGACGCGGC
>JBOGVL010000166.1:0-6633 GCA_050692535.1 Actinomycetota bacterium
GCTCGGACTCGGGCGGCGGGGCGGGGATCCAGGCGGACCTGAAGACGTTCAGCGCGCTCGGGGTGTTCGGCATGACGGCCATCACCGCCGTCACGGTGCAGAACACGAGGGGTGTCTCCGGCTACGAGGCGATCTCGCCGCAGATCGTAGGCGACCAGATCCGGGCCGTCGCGACCGATATCGGGGTCGACGCGTCCAAGACCGGCATGTTGGCCTCGGTCGAGATCGTGCACGCGGTGGCCGACGCCGTCGCCGAGACCCGGATCCCCAACCTGGTGGTGGACCCGGTGTTCGTCTCGAAGCACGGGAACGCGCTCCTCGCCGAAGATGCGGTCGGGGCGCTTCGCGGCCGCATCCTGCCGCTGGCGACGCTCGTGACGCCGAACCTTCCCGAGGCGGCAGGCCTCGCCGGGTTCCGGGTGGACTCGCGCGACCTGATGGAGGACGCCGCCGAGGCGATCCTCGCGATGGGTCCCGGCGCGGTCCTGGTGAAGGGGGGCCACCTCGAGCGCGAGACCGGCGCGGACGACCTACTGTTCGACGGCCGGTCGCTTGCGTGGATCGAGGGCGAGCGGATCGCGACCGCGAACACCCACGGCACGGGCTGCGTGCTCTCGTCCGCGATCGCTGCGCACCTCGCTCTCGGCGCGTCCGTGCGCGACGCCGTGACACTCGGCAAGGCGTTCGTCACCGAGGCCATCCGGCACGCCCTGCCGCTCGGGCAAGGCATCGGCCCGGTCGACCCGCTGTTCGGCATCGCGCCGCGCTGAGCACGGGCGCGGCTCGGCCGTGCCCCGTCCGGTCCACGGGATTGCCGAAACCGAAGATGGGCGAGCGCCCCGATGGCCCGAAGGCCGTGCGCTGCCGATCATCTCCGTAGGCGAGTCGATGAAGGACGTGTGGAACATGGACGACCGGATGGCCCCCGGGGTTGGCGTCGGGCGGGTGCTCATCGTCGACGACGACGAGACCATCCGCGAGGCCACCCGCTCGGTGCTCTCGGCCGCCGGACACGTCGTCGTCGGCGAGGCGGCCGGCGGACAGCGAGCGGTCGCGCTGGCGGACCTCCACCTGCCCGACGTGGTGATCCTGGATCTCCGCATGCCCGACCTCGACGGGCAGGAGGCGACGAGGCGGATCCGGAGCCGCCACCCGGAGATCCAGGTCGTCGTGATGTCCGCGTTCGGGGATCCCGAGTCGGTGCGGCGGTGCCTGGACGCGGGCGCCGTGGAGCACGTTGCGAAGGGGACCGGCGCGAGCGCCCTCCGCGAGGCGGTCGCCCGTGCCGTCGCGATCGCGCGGACGAGCCGGTCGAGGGGCGGGAACGGCGGGGGAGCGGGCGGGCCCTAGACGCCCCGCTGGACCTTGCCGGCCTTGAGGCAGCTCGTGCAGACATTCACGCGTTTGGGCGTGCCGTCGACCACGGCGCGGACCCGCTGAACGTTCGGGTTCCACCGGCGCGGCGTGCGGCGGTGGGAGTGGGAGACGCGCATGCCGAAGAACGGCTTCTTCCCGCAGATCTCGCAGACGGCGGCCATGACCGGGGAAGGGTAGCAGACTGGTTTTTGCGCCCCTAGCGCGCGAACAGTTGCTTCAGGCGGGCGTCGAGCTCGTCCGGTGGGATCGGTCCCAACCAGCGATCGACGAGCTCGCCGGAGGCGTCGTAGAACAGCGTCACCGGCTGACCCAACAGCCCGAGGCCGTCCCGGATCGCGGCGGGCGGGTCGAAGACGCTCGGGTAGGTCCAGCCGAACTCGGCCATGAACGCGCGGGCGCTGGGCCGTGCGTCGAGGATGTCGACGCCGATGAACTGGATGCGATCGCCGTACTCCGCGTGTGCCGCGGCGAGGTCGGGCGCCTCGTCCCGGCAGGGCCCGCACCAGGAACCCCAGACGTTGACCAGGACGGGCGTCCCCTCGAGCTGATCGATGAGCGCCTCGAAGCGGGCGAGGTCGAACTCCGGCAGCGCGGCGGCGTCGGTCGGCAGCAGCGGGGCCTCAGCGGCGTTGCCGGCGACGACCTCGGGGGAGCGCGCCGGCGATGACCCCTCCACCGGTCGCCGCTCGCCGCACGCAGCCGCCAGGAACAGGAGCCCGGCGAGCGCGACGAGCGTGCGGCGGGGTGTCATCGAGCGCATGGTAGAACCCACGCATGGTCATCGACGCCAGGTCGGAGCCGGCTCGGCGACGATGGCGCTGACCCTCGAGTCGCCGGTCGCCGCGATCGACCGGCAGCTCTCCGGCCGCCGGACCGGCTCGCGGACCAAGGGCGCGCCGGCCGCGGAGGTCCTCGAGGGGATCGGGATCCGGCGCGTCCGAGACCTCCTTCACCATTACCCACGCCGCTACATCGACCGATCGCAAGTCGCGACGATCCGGGACCTCCGCGTCGGCCAGTCCGCCACGGTGATCGCTCACGTGAAGCGCGTGCAGAAGCGACAGACCCGCAACCGACGGTCGATGGTGACCGTGACGCTCTACGACGGCTCGGGCTACCTCGATCTCACGTTCTTCAACCAGCCGTGGCTCGCGAGCTCCTATCGCGAGGGGCACGAGGTCGCCGTGTCCGGCGTGGCGCAGCTCTATCGCGGGCGGCTGCAGCTCGCCAACCAGGAGGTCGAGCTGCTGCGGGGCGACGAGCAGGACCTCGTCCACACGGGCCGCATCACACCGGTGCACCGGGCGACCGAGGGCGTCGCGACCCGGACGATCCGGGAGCTCGTCTGGCGGGCGCTCGATCAGCTGGGCCGGCTCCCCGATCCGCTGCCGGACGAGCTCGTCGAGGCGGAGGCGCTCTCCTCGTTCGACGAGGCGATCCGCCGGATCCATTTCCCGTCCTCGCAGGAGGAGCTCCGGTCGGCGCAGGAGCGCCTGAAGTTCGACGAGCTGTTCACGCTGGAGCTGGGCGTCGCCTTCCGCAAGCACCGCGTGGAGGAGGCCCAGCTCGGGGTGTCGCACGAGCCGGACGGAGAGCTGGTCGGGCGGCTCCTGTCGACACTGCCGTTCGAGCCGACCGGCGCGCAGCGCCGGGCCATGCAGGAGATCGGATCCGCCATGGCTCGCCCGCGCCCGATGAACGTGCTCCTGCAAGGTGACGTCGGCTCCGGCAAGACGCTCGTCGCCCTCCACGCCGTGCTCGCCGCGATCCAGAGCGGTCACCAGGCCGCGGTCATGGCGCCGACCGAGGTCCTAGCGGGCCAGCACTTCCGTTCGATCGCCGCGCTGCTCGGACCGATCGGAGCCGTGCCGTACCTCGAGCTCGCCGGCGACCGGGGGCGGGACGAGGCGCAGGCCTCGTTGCTCGATCCCGGTCCCGAACCCCGGGCGGCGCCGATGACCTACGCGCTCCTGACGGCGGCCGTCACGGGGACGGACCGCCGACGGATCCTCGAGGGCGTGGCCGGAGGGGACGTCGACCTCGTCGTCGGAACGCACGCCCTGGTGCAGGAGGGCGTTTCGTTCGCGGATCTGTCGTTGGCGGTGATCGACGAGCAGCATCGGTTCGGCGTCCATCAGCGGATGGCGCTGAAGGGCAAGGGCGGCGCACCGGACGTCCTCATCATGACCGCGACGCCGATCCCGAGGACGCTTGCGCTTACGTACTACGGCGACCTGGATGTCGTCGTGCTCGACGAGATGCCGAAGGGACGGCAGCCCATCGAGACGAGGATCGCCCGAACTCCGGAGGAGCGACGGGAGGCGTACGTCCTGGTTCGGCGCGAGATCGAGTCGGGCCGCCAGGCCTTCGTGGTGTGCGCCGCGATCGACGAGGCCAACCGGACGCAGGCGCGCGCCGCCGAGGCCGAGGCCGAGCGCCTGGCCACCGAGGTGTTCCCGGATCTGTCCGTCGAGCTGCTCCACGGGCGGATGCGCCCCGCGGAAAAGGAGCGCCGGATGGACGCGTTCCGATCGGGCGAGCATCACCTGTTGATCTCGACGACCGTGATCGAGGTGGGGGTGGATGTCCCGAACGCGACCGTGATGCTCGTGGAGAACGCCGAGCGGTTCGGCCTCGCGCAGCTGCACCAGCTCCGCGGCCGGATCGGTCGCGGAGCGAACCGCTCGTACTGCGTGCTGTTCGACGAGAGCAAGGAGGACCAGGAGGAGGCCCGGACGCGGCTGGAGGCGATGGTGGCCACCACCGACGGGTTCGCGCTCGCGGACGAGGACCTGCGGCTCCGCGGGGAAGGCACGTTGTTCGACGTCCGTCAGTCGGGTATGCCCGACCTCAAGCTCGCCCGCCTCGCGGAGGACCTCGAGCTGGTTCGGCGCGCCCGCGCGCGGGCCTTCGGGCTGGTCGAAGAGGACCCGGACCTGGGCCGCCACCCGACGCTCATGCGTGAGCTGCGGGGCCGGTTCGAGGGATCCATCGACTGGCTGTTCCACACGTGACCCGATGGCGGGTGGCTTCAAGGTTCCGCCCCGGCTGCCGAGTCAAGACCGGAGGGAGAAAACGTGCCCAACGGTCGGGAGCCTGACAAGCGCGGCGTCCGCGCGGATCGCCTGGCGATCCGCGCCGTCGGCGCGTGCCTGGTGCTGGGTGCGGTGTTCGTCTCGACCGACGTCGTGCTCGAGGTCTTCTACCACCAGCGGATCCAGGCGTGGGCCCAGCCGCTCAAGGGGGCAGCGTTCGCGCTGACCGCGACGGTGGTCGTGTACTTCCTGGTGCGACGCTTCGCCCGACAGCTGGAGGGGGCCGACCAGTCGGCCCGCCGATCCGCCGACGAGCTCCGGCGCTCGGAGGCTCGCTATCGCTCCCTGATCGAGCAGGTCCCCGGGGTCGTTTGGCTGAACGAGGTCGATCGGGATGATCCGGCGCGGACCCATTGCGTCTACGTGGCGCCGCAGCTCGTCGATCTGCTCGGCCGCACCCCGGAGGAGTGGATGGCCGACGACTTCCTCTGGCGCGAGGTCGTCCATCCGGACGACCGTGGCCGGGTCCTGGAGATCAACAACCGCGCCGACGAGACCGGGATCCTGAGCTTGGAGTACCGGGCGATCCACGGCGACGGCAGCACTGTGTGGATCCACGACGAGGCCGTGCTCATCCCGGCCGAGGGCGACCGGCCGGCGTACTGGCAGGGCGTGATGGTCGACATCACGGCACAGCGGGTGCAGGACGAAGCCCTCCACGAGCTCTCGGAGTCGCTCCGAGGTGTCTTCCATGCATCGCCGCTCGCCATCAGCGTGTTGGAGCCCGACGGCCGCGTCCGGCACTGGAACCCGGCCGCGGAGCGGATGTTCGGGTGGACCGCCACCGAGGTCGTCGGCAAGCCGCTTCCCACCGTCCCCTCGACCGAGCGCGAGACGTTCGAGGAGGTGCGCACCCGGACGCTCGCGGGAGAATCGCTGGCCGGCTTCGAGACGGCGCGCGTGCGACGCGACGGGTCACGGATCGAGGTGAGCGTGTCCACGGCCCCACTCGTCGACTCCAACGGCGAGATCAACGCGTGGGTCGGCGTCATCGAGGACATCACAGAGCGCAAGCGCGTCGAGCTCGCCCTGCGAACGGCCGAGGACCGCTACCGAGGCCTCGTCGAAGAGGGGCCCGCCGTGGTCTACCTGTGCGACGCCAACCAGGTCCCGGCGCAGATCATGTACGTCAGTCCCCAGATCGTCGATCTCCTCGGGTATCCGCGGGACTCGTGGACCGCCGACCCTACATTCTGGCTCGACGTGATCCACGCCGCCGATCGCGACCGGCTCGTTCGGGAGGTCACGGCCGCGATCGGGCGCGACGAGCAACTCGTCATCGAATACCGGATGGTGGCCGCGGACGGACGCGAGGTCTGGGTGAACGACCGGGCCTCGGTCGTTCGCGATCACGAGGGCGTTGCGCTCTTCCGCCAGGGAGTGCTCCTCGACGTGACCGACCGGATCCAGGCGGAGGAGGAGCGCCGGCTCGGCCTCGATCGGCAGCTGCGCCTCGCCACCCGCCTCGAGCTCCTGCACCAGATCGACCGCGACGTGCTCTCGTCGGCCTCGATCGAACAGATGGCGGAGAAGGCACTCGACCACCTCCGCCTCCTGGTGCCGTTCGATCGAGGATCCGTGATCACCATCGACCAGGAGACGGACCGCTTTCGATACGTGGCGATTCGTTCCTCCGACCTGACCGTCGGGATGGATCTCCAAACGGGCGCGCTCGACGACGTCACCCGCGAGCGGCTTGCGCGCGACGTCTTCCTCGTCCCCGACATGGAGATGCTCGACCCCCAGACGACGCTCTCGATCGAGGCCCGGCGGTCCGGGATCCGCAGCGCCCTCACCGTCGCCCTGCGAACCGACGACCGTCAGGTCGGCGTCCTGGCGCTCACCTCGACGACCGTAGACGCGTTCGACGACGAGGCCGTCGACATCGCCAGGGAGGTCGGCTCGGAGCTCGCGATCGCGATCGCCCAGACCAACCTGCGCGACACGCTGGCCGATCGCGCGCGCGAGCTGGAACGGCTGGCGGAGGAGCGCCAGCAGATGCTGCATCGGATCGTGCGGGCGCAGGAGGAGGAGCGGGAACGGGTCGCCCTGGAGCTGCACGACGGCCTTGGGCAGGTCCTCACGTCCGTGTCGCTGTTCGCCTCCGACCTCCAGGAGGAGGTGGCCGAGGAGGCCAGGCCACGCGCGATCCGTGTGAACG
>JBOGVL010000167.1:0-6615 GCA_050692535.1 Actinomycetota bacterium
GTCGCGCGAGCTCCCCCGCGCCGTTCGCGCGAAGGGCGTCTGGATTGAGGACGCGGAGGGGAGGCGCTACCTGGACGCCGCCGGCGGCGCGATCGTCGTGGGCGTCGGCCACGGGGACCGCTCGCTCGTCGATGCGATGACCGATCAGGCAGGGCGCACGCCGTACGTGCACGGGACGATGTTCACCACCGACGCCCTCGAGGACTACGCCGACGACCTCGCGCCGATCCTGCCGCTCGAGGGGCCACGCGTCTATCCGGTGTCCGGCGGGAGCGAGGCCGTCGAGACGGCGATCAAGCTCGCGCGCGCGTATCACCTGGCGCGCGGAGAGGACTCACGGGCCGTCGTCATCGGCCGACGGGCCTCGTATCACGGGAACACGCTCGGGGCCCTCGACGCTGGTGGCAAGGAGGCGCTCCGGCGACCGTACGCGGTGTGGCTCGGGCGGTTCGACCACGTCGACGCCGCGGACGAGTATCGCTGCGCCAACCCGGGGCACCCCGTGGGCTGCGGGAGCTGGCACGCGGAGCGGCTCGAGCGCGCGATCGTGGAGGCGGGGCCGTCCAGCGTCGCGGCGTTCGTCGCGGAGCCGGTGGCGGGGGCGACCCTCGCCGCCGCCGTGCCGACGGACGACTACTGGCCGGCGGTGTCGGAGGTCTGCCGGCGCCACGGCGTGCTGCTGATCGCCGACGAGGTGATGACTGGCTTCGGCCGAACCGGCCGCTGGTTCGGGGCCGACCACTGGGGGCTGCGCCCGGACCTCCTCACGGCGGGGAAGGGCTCGACGAGCGGCTACTTCCCGTTCGGCTTCACGGCGTGCAGCGCCGAGGTCTTCGAGGCCGTGCGCCGGACGGGGTTCGTGCACGGCTTCACGTGGTCGCACAACGGCGTCGGGGCGGCGGTTGCCCACGCGACCCTCCGGCGGCTGCGCGAGGACGACCTGGTGGAGGCGAGTGCGCGGCAGGGCGAGCGGCTCCTGAAGGAGCTGACGTCCGCCCTGTCGGACGATCCGGTCGTCGGGGACGTGCGGGGCCTCGGGCTGATGATCGGCATCGAGCTGGTGGCCGACCGGACCACTCGGGCTCCCTTCGCGCGGATCGAGCAGTTCGCGGAGCGGGTCCTCGCGGCGGCCCGTGATCTCGGGCTCCTCCTCTACTCGAGCACCGGACACGTCGACGGCACCGACGGCGACCTCCTGATGCTCGGCCCGCCCTTCGTGATCTCCGACGAGGAGTGCGGGATGGTCGTCGAGCGCACCGCGGCCGCGATCGCGCGCGTCTCGGCGTCGGGGTAGCCGTGGGGGGTCGGGCCGGCCTCGTGCGCTGCCCCGGGGCGCGCATCTACGACCACGGCCCGGAGCATCCCCTGCGCCCCCAGCGCGTCCTGTTCACCTGGGACCTGATCGGGGCGTGCGGGCTGCTCGAATCGCCGGAGGTCTCGACGATCGACTGCCGACCCGCCCTCGACGACGAGCTGCGCCTAGTCCACGCCGACGACTTCATCGACGCCACGCGTCGCGCCGGTCACGGCGAGGAGGGGCCGTGGTGGCGGTACGGGTACGGCGCCGGCGACAACCCGATCTTCCCGCAGATGCACGAGGCCGGCGCGCTCGTCGCAGGGGCCTCGCTGGCCGGCGCCGAGGCCGTGCACGAGGGTCGCGTCATCCATGCCTTCAGCGCCGCGGGGGGTCTCCACCACTCGATGCCGGCCCGGGCGTCGGGGTTCTGCGTCTACGACGACCCGGCCATCGCCATCGCGTGGCTCCTCCGGCAGGGCGTGTATCCGATCGCCTACGTCGACGTCGACGTGCATCACGGCGACGGCGTCCAGGCGATCTTCTACGAGGACCCGCGCGTCCTGACCATCTCGCTGCACGAGTCCGGCGAGTACCTGTTCCCGGGCACCGGCTTCGTGGCCGAGCGGGGCGCCGACGGCGGTGAGGGAACCGCGGTGAACGTCCCGCTCCCCCCCGGTACCACCGACGAGGCCTGGCTCGCCGCGTTTCGCGCCGTCGTGCCGCCGCTGGTCCGCGCGTTCGCGCCGAAGGTGCTCGTCACCCAGCTCGGGTGCGACACACACGCCTCGGATCCGCTCGCCCACCTTCGGCTCACGACCGGGGCGTACCGGGAGACGGCGGCCGAGCTCCACGCGCTCGCGCACGAGGTGTCCGGCGGGCGATGGCTTGCCACCGGTGGTGGCGGCTACCAGTGGGCGACCGTCGTGCCGAGAGCGTGGACCCTCGCGTTCGCGGAGATGTGCGCCGTCGACCTGCCGGATGCCCTGCCGGAGTCATGGATCGAGCGGGTGGAGCTCGAGCTCGGCCGGGAGGGCCCGGCGACCTTCTCCGACGCCGCCGTCCCCGGCGACCGCCTCGATCCCGAGACGGAGGCGACGATCGATGACGTCCGGAGGGCCTGCTTCCCGTTCTTCGGGCTCGAGCCATGAGCCCGCGCCGCACCCGGCTCGTGTGTACGCTCGGCCCCGCGACGGCGACGCCGGAGGGTGTTCGCTCGCTCGCCGAGTCCGGCGCCGACGTATTCCGGGTGAACCTCTCGCACGGCGATCCCGTCTCGCGCGCGAGCATGGTCGAGCTCGTCCGAGCCGTGGCGCGAGAGCGCGACGAGGACCTGGCGGTCATGGCCGACCTCCCGGGGCCCAAGATCCGGCTCGGCGAGATGGGAGCCGATCCCGTGCGCCTGGAGCCCGGGGCGCGCTTCGAGCTGCGATCGGGGAGCGGGCCGGGGGATCGTGACGGCGCGAGTGTCACCTACACGGGGCTCGCGGCCGACCTCGAGTCGGGGGACCGCATCCTGCTCTCGGACGGCGCGGTCGAGCTCGTCGTCGTCTCGACCGACCGCTCCGCCGTCGTGTGCGAGGTGGTGCGCGGCGGCCGGGTCCGGTCCGGAGCCGGGGTGAACGTGCCGGCGGAGCGCCTCGGACTCCCGGGCATCACCGACCGGGACCGCGCCGGTCTGGCCGAGGCCCTCGAGCACGGGGCCGACCTGATCGCGCAGTCCTTCGTCCGGAGCGCGGCGGACCTCGCTGGGCTCCGCGTCCTGATGACCGAACGATCGGTCCCGATCGTCGCGAAGATCGAGACGCGTCCGGCCGTCGAGCAGATCGCCGGGATCCTCGAGGAGGCCGATGCGGTGATGATCGCCCGCGGCGACCTCGGCGTGGAGCTGCCGATGGAGGAGATCCCCGTACTGCAGAAGGAGCTGCTCCGCGCGGCGCGCGCGGCGGAGCGGCCCGTGATCGTCGCCACCCAGATGCTGGAGTCGATGGACGCGGCGCCGAGGCCGACCCGCGCCGAGGCGACCGATGTGGCCAACGCCGTCCTCGACGGCGCCGACGCCATCATGCTCTCCGCCGAGACGGCGATCGGCGAGTATCCGATCGAGGCCGCCCGGGCGGCCGCGAGGATCGCCGAGGTCGCCGAGGAGCGGGGCGGTCCGTTCGTCGCCGAGCGTGCGCCGTGCGCCCACACGGACGAGGCGGCGGCGGTCGCCCACGCCGCGGCCAGGATCGCGGGCGACGATCGTGAGGTCGTCGCGATCGCCTGCTACACGGCGACCGGGCGGACCGCCGCCCTCCTGTCGTCCGAGCGGCCCCCGGTCCCGATCTACGCGTTCGTGCCCGACGCCCGGGTGCGCCGGGCGTTGTCGATCCGCTGGGGCGTGCGGGCGCTGCCCGCCCGCCTCCCCGCGGACACCGACGAGATGATCGCCCTGATGGACGAGGGCCTGCGGGGGCGGGGGTTCGCGGGCGCGGGCGAGCCCGTCGTGATGGCCGCCTCGTCGCCGGCCGGGAGGGCGCACACCAACCTCCTGAAGGTCCACCACATCGGCGACGCCGTTCGTTGACGGTCCGGGGGGCCGAGCGCTACCGCTTCGCCTTCCTCTCGCCTGCGTGGCACGGAGGCGAGGCTACCGTCGGGCCCTCCGCCGGGTCACGCGCTCGATGCCCCACCGGTACAGGGGCGGCGTCAGAACGCGGAACGCCTGCATCGCGGCGGGCCACCGCGGAACCCACACCTCCGGCGAACGGTCCCGGCGGACGACGTCGAGGATCGTCCGCGCGACCCGGTCGGCGTCCATCAGCAGCGTCGTCGGGATGTCGTCCTGCGGGAAGCCCTCCGTGCGAGTGAATCCGGGGTTCACGGTCGTCACGAGCACGCCGAGGGGCTTCAACTCGTAGTGAAGCGACTCGCCGAACGCGCCGACGCCGTGCTTGGTCGCCCCGTACACCGACGATCCCGGTGTCGCGAACCGCCCCGCGATCGACGAGACGTTGACGACGTGGCCGCGCGCGCGTTCGAGCATCGCCGGGAGGAACGCCTTCGTGACCAGCATCACGCCGAGCAGGTTGACGCCGACGATCCGCTCGATCCGCTCGGGGGTCAGGTCGCGGAAGGGCCCGCCGCCGGGGATCCCCGCGTTGTTCACGAGCACGTCGCAGCGGCCGAGATCCTCGAGCGTTCGTTCGACGAGGTTCGTGACGTCGGCCGCCTCGGTCACATCGCACCGGACGGCCCGAGCCTCGCCGCCGTGCGAGCCGATCCGCTCCGCCAGCGCATCGAGGCGATCGAGTCGTCGCGCGGCGAGCACGACACGAGCCCCGGCCCGCGCGAATCGGAGTGCGCTCGCTTCCCCGATGCCCGAGGAGGCGCCGGTCACGACCACGACGCCGCCGCGAACGTCCATCGCGACAGCGTACGGGCATCGCCTCGTACGATGGGTGACGATGGACGTGATCGGATCCCACGCCGCGCGGCTGCCGGCGATCGACCATCGCTGGACGCCGACGCCCGTCGACCGGGACGAGCTGATCGTGGGGCTGCTCGAGGGGCGGATCGCCGGGGACGAGGTGAGTCACCCCCTCGACAACGTGCTTCGCAACATCCGCCTGCTCGTCGAGGGCGATCCCGACAAGCAGTTCGGGATGACGGGGCTGCAGACGTTCTCGGCCGACGAGGTCCTAGCGTTGGTCGGGCGAGCGTCGGGCTTCGAGCCGGACCCGCGGGCGCGGACCGGGCCGGTGCCGGTCGACCCGGCGCTCGTCCTCGACGCGTGCGAGGCGGCGGGAGATCGTCTTGCGGCGGCCTGCCGGCATGGGGAGCGCGTGATCCTCGCGACGGGCCACCCCGTGGGCCTCGCCCACCTCTATCTGGCCGTCGGGCGCGAGCTGCGCGCCCGTGGCGCCGAGCTCGTGACGCCGGCCGACGGGGTCACGTGGCGCGACGAGGATCGCGATCATCCGTGGCAGATCCGCTACCTCGAGGGCGTGGCGCTGCTGACGGACGTCGCCAGCGCCCGGCACACGCACAGCGGGGACGCGATGAACCGGATGCTCGACGAGGCGCGCCCGGACCTCGTCTTCGCCGACCACGGCTTCGCCGGGGCCGCGATCGAGCGAGGCGTCGAGGCCCTCTCGATCGCCGACGTGAACGATCCGGCGCTCGTCGTCGCCTGGGCCCAGGGTCGGGCCGGGACGGTCGTCGTGATGGACGACAACGTTCGCCCGCAGGACTACTGGCCCTGCTTCCAGGCGATCGCCTCGCGCCTTCCCTCGGCGCCGAGCGAGAGGCACGGCGGGGGGCCACCCCGATAGGATGAGCAGCACGTTGCTGAACTCATCCGACCCAGAGGCACGGATCGAACGCGTGAACGGGCTCGTTTCGGCCCCATCCACCAACCCCGAGACCATCGATGCGACGCGCCGGCGGAGGGCACCGGCCGCACCCTAGGGCACCAACGGCACGCACGCGTGCGAACGGGCCTCCGGGCCGATCCCAATCCGGAGGCGGACGTGAACGAGTACGAGGCGCTCGTCGACGAGGCGGCGCGAACCAGGCACACCGTGGTGCTCGTCGGCGGACTCGACACGGGGAAGAGCACGCTGTCGCGGTCGCTGCTCTCGGCGGCGGTGGCGGGCGGTCGCGCGGCTGCGTATCTCGACGCCGACGTGGGCCAGAAGACGGTCGGCCCGCCGGCGACGATCACGCTCAAGAACGTGGCCTCGGCCTCGGACCTGGAGCCCGAGGCGTTCGCCCGGGCCGACGCGCTCGCGTTCGTCGGTTCGATCGTGCCGGAGGGCCACCTGCTCGCGGTGCTCGCGGGCGTCGCCACCCTGCACCGGAAGGCGACGGAGGACGGGGCCGACTTCGTCGTCGTCGACACCTCGGCCCTGGTCTCGGGGATCTCGGGGGAGATCCTCAAGTACCACAAGGTTGAGCTGCTCCGGCCGGACCTCGTCGTGGGGCTCCAGCGCGGCGAGGAGCTCCTGCCGCTGCTCGGCGTGATCCAGCGGTTCTTCGACACCCAAGTGGTCCCGCTCGGCGTCCACCCGAGCGTCGTGCCGAGCACGGTCGACCAGCGTGCGGACAACCGCGAGCAGTCGATGCGCCGCTACTTCTCGGGCGAGCTCCACCGCTTCCGCGTGAAGCCGACGGTTTTCCTCCCGGCGCTGCCCCCGCTGTTCGACCTGGCAAACCTCCACCGGTTGCTGGTCGGCCTGTCGGACGGCGCCGGTGCGTACACGGGCCTCGGGTACCTGGAGCACGCGCCCGAGGAGGGCGTCCTGCGGCTCATCTCGCCCGTGGCAGCGGGGCCCAAG
>JBOGVL010000168.1:0-6539 GCA_050692535.1 Actinomycetota bacterium
GCCCCCCCGCGCCCCCCTCCGATCCACGCGGCCCCTACTCCTGCGCCGAGTTGTGCATCTCCAGCGGCGGGAGGTCGTCCGCGGGCTCGAAACCCAGGACCAGGCCGTAGAACGCGAGCTCGGCCTGCGTGGCCCGCGTGATGGTCTCGGCCCTGCGGAACCCGTGCTGCTCGGCCTCGAAGGGGAGGTACGCGTACGCGACCCCGTTGCGCTCCAGGGCGTCGATCATGATCTCGGCCTGCGACGGCGGCACGACGGCGTCCTCGAGGCCCTGAAGCAGGAGCACCGGGCGTCGGATGGAGTCGGCGCGGCGCACGGGTGAACGGTCGCGCCACAGTTCGGCCGCCTCCGGCCAGGGGCCGACGAGGTTGTCCGTGTAGCGCAGCTCGAACTTGTGGGTGATCGTGGCGAACGGCTCGAGGTCCGAGACCCCGTAGTAGCTCGTCCCTCCCGCGAACGCGTCGGGGTGGAAGGCGAGCGACGCGAGCACCACGTACCCGCCCGCGCTCCCGCCCGTCACGACGAGCCGGTCCGGATCCACCCTTCCCTTCGCGACGAGATGGCGGGCGGCCGCGATGCAGTCGGCGACGTCGACCACGCCCCACTGCCCGTTCAGACGCTCCCGGAACTCCCGCCCGTAGCCGGTGCTCCCGCCGTAGTTGACGTCGACGAACGCCAGGCCCCGCGACGTGAAGAACTGCACGTAGGGATCGAGCTAGGGCGTCGTCTCGGACGTCGGTCCCCCGTGCGCGTGGACGACGAGCGGCGGCAGCTCGTCCGGGCGCCCGGTGAACCCCGGGTTGCGCGGAGGGTAGAAGTACGCGAAGGCCGTGCGCCCGTCGTCGGTCGGGAACTCGATCGCCTCCGGCGTCGAGACGAGGTCCGGGTCGACGCCGAGGTCGTCGGCGGGACGCCGGACGTCGACCGCGCGCGAGGCGAAGTCGAGGAGCACGACCTCCGGCGACGTCGCCGGTCCCGAACCGATGAAGCAGACGCGGCCACCCGAGGCGTCGACGTAGGGCGGGTCGAAGCACTCGTACGGCACGTCGACGTCGATCAGCTCGAGGGTCGCCGGGTCGAGCATCGCGAGGTGATGCTCGCCCGAACGCCGGTAGGCGCACGCGATCCGGCCGTCGTCCAGGAACGCGTACGAGGAGTACCGGAACAGCCACATCGGCACCCCGAACTCGGCGTCCAGCGGCGTGAGATTCGTCGCGCCGCCGTCGAGCTCCAGCCGGTGGAGGTTCCACCAGCCCGTGCGGTCCGAGAGGAAGTGCAGCGTCCCATCCGGCGCCCACACGGGCTGCTCGATCGACTCCCGCGCGCCCCCCGCGACGGGCGCGGCCGTCTCGAGCTCGCCGGCGGCGAAGGGTGCGACGAGCAGCTCGGTGCCGTCCCACGGCATGCGCGGCATGTCCCAACGGACCCAAGCGAGTCGGTCGCCGGCCGCCGGGAAGCGGGGCGAGGCGTAGAAGTCGGCTCCGGCCGCCATCACTCGTGGTTCCGCGGAGCCGTCGGTCGGCAGGACGACGAGCTGGTTCTCCGGGAGCCCGTCGTCCTCGTGCACCTCTCGGACGCATGCGATCCAGCGGCCGTCGGGTGACACGTCCATGTCCGCGTACCGGAGCGACCGGGCCAACGCCGGGGCCGACGTGATCGGAGCGGGTTCACCGCCGAGCTCCTGTCGGTAGAGCCGCTGGTCGTCGTAGTTCGTGTAGAAGGCGGTCGACCCGTGCACGGCGTACGCGCCCCCGCCGTACTCGTGCACCAGCGTCCGAACGTCGATCGCGGCCGGGGTGACGTCCGCCGGGCCTCCCCACGGATCCGACCGGACGAGCGCGCTCCTCCCACCCTCGCCGGGCCGGCGTTCGAGCCACCAGACCGCGTCGCCCTCGATCCGGCACTCGCGCACGGACGTCGCCGCCAGCGCGACAAGCTCCGCCCCGATGGGCGACCGCCAGGAGCCGAAAGGGGCGACGACGGGGTCGCTCACGGGCGACGGCCGACCATCACACGGGTGACCTTGAAACCACGGTCGGCCGTGCTGCGCACCTGCTCGAACCCGCTCCCGCGCATCACCGTGCCGACCGCTCGCGCGCGATCGGGGCTGACCTCGATGAGCAGCCAGCCACCGGGCTTGAGCCAATCCCCGGCCTCGCGCGCCGTGCGCCCGACCAGGCCCAGCCCGTCGCGGCTCTGGTCGGAGAGCGTGTGGGCGGGCTCCCACCGGCGGATCTCGTCGGGAAGCTCCCGGAGCTCCTGCTTCGCAACGTACGGAGGATGGAGCGTCACCACGTCGACGGCGCCCCGCAGCCCCTGCGGCAGCGCCCCGAACAGGTCACCGACCGCGAACGTCGCCCGCAGCCGAAGGCGCGCCGCGTTCCGACGGGCGACGCGGATCGCCTCGCCCGAGATGTCCGTCCCGAAAGATCGCACGCCGCGGACCTCGTGGACGACGGCGAGCGCGACCGTGCCGCCGCCCGTCGCCACATCGACGTGCACCGGCCTCCGGCGGCGACGCAGTCGTCGAACCGCCTGCTCCGCGAGGAACTCCGTCGAGTCGCGGGGAACGAACACGCCCGGGCGCGCCAGGACCTCGAGTCCACGGAAGACGGCGAAGCCCTTGATCAGCTGCACGGGCTCCCCGTCCGCGCGGCGCGCGATCATGCGATCGAAGCGCCGACGCGCGCCGGAGGCAACGACGTCGTCGGGATCGATCTCGTCGACGCCGAGCGCGTGACACAAGAGGTCCTCGGCCTCGATCAGCTCGCGGTCCTTCTGCCAGTGATCGATGGCGGGGGAGGCCTCCAGCGTTCGCACCGCGCGATCCAACACCTCCGAGGCGTTCACGGCCGAGCACGCTACCAGCACGGTGGGGGCGTCACCCGCGTGGGACAATCGGCGCCATGCCGAAGGCCGCCGACTCGAAGCCGCGCAGGCGTCACGCCTCGGCGGGCGACGTTCGGCTCACGGGTGACCGGATCGTCGTGGAGCATCCCGAGAACGGCGAACGAAAGACGCGGGCGGGACTGCTGATCCCGGCGACGGCCGCTCCAGCGCCCAAGCGGTGCGTGTGGGGCGAGGTGACCCTCGTCGGCCCCGACGTCCGATCCGTCAAGCTCGGCGACCGGATCCTCTACCTTCCGCAGGCGGGCCTGGAGATCGAGCTGAGCGGACGCGAGTACCTCCTCCTGCGCGAACGCGACGTGCAGGCGGTGTCCTCACCCGCCGACGGCAAGAACCGCGAGCCCGGCCAGTACCTCTGAGGGCGTCCGTCTCAGCCGGCGAGGAAGGACAGCCGCACGCGCCGCCGGTCGTTGTCGCGGTTCGGGTCGACCAGCACGACGCGCTGCCAGGTCCCGAGAACCGGCCGTCCACGCTCGACCGACAGCACCAGCGCAGGCGAGACCAGCAGCGGCAGCAGGTGGTCGCCGCCGTGCCCGACGGAGCCGTGGCGGTGGGCGTAGCGGTCCTCGCGCGGCAGGATCCGCTCGAGGAGATCGCCGAGGTCCTCCTCCGATCCGGAGCCCGTCTCCATCAGGGCGATCCCCGCGGTGGCGTGCGGGGCGAACACGTGGAGGAGTCCGTCCCCGCCGTTGGACTTGCCGAAGGCGAGGACGCGGTCGGTGAGATCGACGACCCGCCGGCCGCCAGTGTCGACCTCGATCTCCTCGACGTTCACGGCCCTGGCCGATCGCGCCGTCCGCGCCTCGGGCCGCTACGACGGCGCGTCCGGTGGCGGGGCTGGAGGGGCGGCCGGCGGCATGACGTCCCCGGACACGGGTGCGGCGGGACTCGTCGGCTGCTCGAAGGAGCTCGCGGTCGAGGGCATCGACGGCGCCTGCGCGCCGCCGCCCCCGGCCAGCTGGAGCGCCCCGCCGATGATCGCGATCACGCCGCCACCGATCACCAGGTACAGCCCGATGCTGAGCGAGATCCCGAGCTCCCCGGTCTCGATCGCCTCGTCGAGCAGGACCCGGACCTCGTCCGCGGATACGCCGAACTGTGGGGCGATCTCCTCGGCCGCGGCATCGAGCACGCTGTCCTCGGCCGTGAGCGCGTCGTAGATGCCGAGACCGCCGCCGACGAGCCCGGCGACGATGGTGAGGATCGCGAGGGCACGTCGCCCGCCGCGCATGGCGGCCGCCCCCGCCGCGATCGCGATGAGGCCGGCGATCAGCGTGACCCATCCGTCGGTGCCGTCGATCCCCTTGGCGGAGACGCTCGTGCCGCCGCCCGAGACCTCCGCCCAGGAGAGGAACGAACCGATCGCAAGGAGCGCCCCGCCGAGGATCGCGAGCACCGGTCCGATCGGCATGGAACGGCTTGCGGAGCTCTCTTGCATCTCCCCTCCATTCGGGTCCGAAATGACGGCCCATCCTTCCATCCGTATCTACCCGAGTCCAACGTATGCTGCCGATCCGATATCCGGACGGGGAGGACCGATGGAGATCGATCCCGTCTGCGGCATGGAGGTCGACCCGGCCACCGCCGAGTGGAAGAGCGAGCACGAAGGGACGTCCTACTTCTTCTGCTCCAAGGGGTGTCTCGACGATTTCGTCGAGGACCCGGCGTCCTACCTGGGCTGAACCTCGCGCATCGCCTCCACGGCACGCCCGGCCTCGACCGCTTCATTCGCGCCTCGCGACCGAACCTCGGCGAGCGCCTCCCGGTACTCCCGACAGGTTCTGCCAGCAGTGCGACAGGTCCGCTATCGCGACCACGAGACGACCAAGGCGGCAAGCGCGGCGGTTGGGCGGTTGAGCGGTTGAGCGGTTGAGCGGTTGAGCGGTTGAGCGGTTGACGTAGTGTTGTAATGATGTAATCCTCATCACATGAGCGAATCACGCGGTATGAGCAGCGAAGAGCATCAGGGTTGGTTCGCCGGGCGGCTGCCGGGCGAGTGGTTCGTCGGCGCCCCCGAGGTCGGTGCGGATCGCGAGGAGATCCTCGTCGTCGGCACGCTGTCCGATCCCGAGCTCCCCGAGGGCTCGACCCCCGAGGCGGCCGCGGCCGCGCGGATGGCCCGCATCGACGGCTTCCGGGAGGACACACGCGATCGCCGGATGCGCATCGCGCAGGAGGCCCAGCACCGGTTCGGGCGCCGGGTGTCCTGGGGAGCGCAGTGCGGGGACGCCCGCAAGCTGTTCACGACGGTCAGCGTCCCCGCAATGACGCGCCTGCGGATGCCCGAACGACGCGTCCTCGACACGCTCGTCGAGGCCGGCGTCGCTCGCTCGCGCAGCCATGCGCTCGCCTGGTGCGTCCGCCTGGTCGCCGAGAAGCAGGACGAGTGGCTGAAGGACCTGCGCGATGCCCTGACGCACGTCGAGAAAGTGCGGGGCGAAGGCCCCAAGTCCTAGTCGCTGCACCGCAAGCCATTCCGGGCGGGGCGGGGCCGGAACCTCGGCCGGGACGCTACTCCGCGCCGAGGCCCATGCGGTAGACCTTCCGTCGCCGATCCTGGTCGAACAGCACGACCTCCTCGACGCCGTTCTCGAACAGGTCGCGCCACGACGTACCGATCCAGTCCTCGGCGGACTCGGGGTCGGGGAAGTGCGGGGAATGACCGACCTCCTGGCCGCTCTGGTCCAGATACGTCCAGGAGAACATCACGGCCTCCGGATCGCCACGATCATGTTCACGGCCCTGGCGACGACCACACGCTGCCCCGCCTCCAGGTCGCCCGGGACGGACTCGACGCCCAGCCTGGCCGTCTCGAGTGCCCCACCCTCGTAGGCCACGGTCACGTCCACGAACCGGGACCCGTGGACGTCGACGTGGCGGATCTCACGGATCACGGCCTCCCGATCGCCCAGCACGAGGGCGCAGGCTACCGCACGATCGGCACCGGATCCTCACGGGCGCCGGGCCGGCGATTCCGTGCGCGGAGCGCGCTCGAGGGCTTCCGCGCTCAAGGGGTCGTCCGCTAGGGTCGACGACTCCTTACGAGATGACCACGCGGCCCCAGCGGCGTCTCGTCGCCGTCCTCGCATGCCTCGCCGTCGCGCTGCTCACGCAGCCGGCCTCGTCCGCGCGCGCCCCGTCGGCAGGGGTCGTGGGCGAGCGCGGATCCGGTCCGCCCGCGTGGCGGGTTCTGGCGCCGACGTCGACGAACGGGATCCGCTGGGACGACGTGAACAAGCAGCACTGGGCCAGGGCGGCCATCGACTTCGTCGGCGCCACGAACGACTGGATGCGCGACTTCCGCGAGATCGAGGAGGGCGTGTACCCGTTCCGGCCGGACGAGCCGGAGACCCGCAAACATTTCGCCCGCGCCTTGTACCGGGCGTTCGGAGCCGGGCTCGCCGTCGATCCGAGCGTCACGTTCCGGGATCTCCCGGAGGACGATCGCTTCTACGCCGCGGCGAACATCGCGGTCGCGCAGGGCTGGATCCGGACCCAGGGCAAGGACTTCCTCCCCGCCGAGCCGGTGACGACCCGTGTCGTGCATCGCGCGCTGGTGCTCGCGGTCGGCCTCCGCGACGCGGCGAGGGGCGCCGACGCGCTCCACCTGGAGGACGGCACGGAGGTCGCGA
>JBOGVL010000169.1:0-6532 GCA_050692535.1 Actinomycetota bacterium
CTCGTTGGGAGCGGCCGGCGAGCCGCCGACGCGGACAGGGTCTGGGCGATCGGCCCGCCGCCCCTAGGACGCCGCCTGGATCTCGTCGTCGATCTGCTGCGCCACCTGCTGCAACCCGGCCTGGAGGTCGGTCACGTCGCCGGCCTGCCAGTCCGCGGCGAAGTCACTCAGGAGGTCCTGGTCGGCCGACCCGATGATGGACATGTCCTTGTAGTGCGACCCCGGGTTCCCGAAGATGTCGAGGAACGTCTGGAACTGTTCGGGCAGGGTCAGGTCGGGCGACTCGAGCGCCGGGATCGTCGTCGGGACGTTGCCGATGGCGTTCGCCGCGGCGACGAGCGAGTCCGTGTCGGTCGCCATGAACGAGACCAGCAGCCACGCCTCCTCCGGGTGCGCCGATCCGCGGGGGATCCCGATGATCGTGCCGCCCACGCGGCCGATGCCATACGTGTCCGCCCGGTCGTCGGGCACGGGGAACGGCGCGGTCCCGTAGTTCAGGTCCGGCGTCCCGTTCGCGATGAAGGCCGTCCGCCACTCGCCGTCGATCGCCATCGCGATCCTGCCGTTCTGGAAGTCCTGGCTGGCCTCGCCCCATTCGTCGCCCTGGCCGGCCACGAACTTCCGCAGGTTGTCGGCGCCGTAGAAGTCGACCAGGTCCTTCTGCCACTCGAACAGCGCGACCCAGTCCGGGTCCGACCCGATCGCCGACGTACCGTCGTCGTTGTAGAAGTCGGCGCCGAACGTGATCGCCAGCTCGGGCGCGGTCATCATGTAGTACCCGAACCACGGGACGAACCCGGCGCGCTCGATCGAGCCGTCGGCGTTGAAGACCGTCAGGTCCTTCGCCATCTGCGTGAGCTCGGACATGGTCTGCGGGGGCTCCGTGAAGCCCGCCTCCTCGAGGATGTCCTGGTTGTAGTACAGCCCGAGCGCGTCCGTGAGGAACGGGAACGCGCACTGCTTTCCATCGAAGCCCGTGTACCGGGCCACCGACGGTGGGAACACGCTCGCGTCGAAGGTCGTCGCCTGCATGTAGGGCGTGAGGTCCTGCCACGCCCCCGTGTCGCAGAACGCGGCGAGGGAGTCCAGCGACCACGACATGACGGCGTCCGGCGGGTTGCCGGCGCGGATCGCCTGCAGGACCTGCTGATCGTCCTCGACGGCCGTCGTCACGTCGACCGTGATCCACGGATACTCCGCCTCGAAGCGGTCGAAGACCTGCTGTACGCCCGCGACCTCGTGGTCCGCGCTGAACGGGATCCACATCTCGATCGTCACGGGCTCCTGGGACTCGGCGGGCGCCGGCGACTCCCCGAGGTTCTCGGGCACGTCGCTTCCGCCGTCGCCCGCCGTGCACGCCGCGGCGATCAGACCCAACGCGGCCAGCGTGATCAGTACGCGCTTCATCGTGCCCCCTTCCTTCGTGCCCTTCGATGACGTACGTCCGTGTGCCTTCCTTGCCGGTTCGTCACGTCGCGACCACCCCCTGGGTCCTGGTGAACAGCAGGTCCTGTGCCGCCTGGAGCGCCAGCCACACCGCGCCCAAGACCACGGCCTCCTCGCCGAGCGGCGAGACCTCGAGCCGGATCGCGAACGGCGACACCTGACGGAGCGCCCGGGTGACGGGCTCGAGCAGCAGGTCGCCGTTGCGGCCGATGCCGCCGCCGAGGATCACGAGCTCCGGATCCACGATCGGGACGATCGCGGCGATGGCGACCGCGATGCGGTCGGCCTCCATGGCGACGACCCCTCGGGCCGTGCGGTCGCCGCGCCGCGCCGCCGCGAACACGTTGCGGGCCGAGAGCGGTGGCTTCATCCCGAGCTTGCGGGCGGCCGCCACCACGCCCGCGGCTCCGGCGTCCGTATCCAGCGCGCCCCGCTTCCGCAGCGCCGGGTCCCGCGGGTCGCCGCCGATGGGCAGGTAACCGACCTCTCCGGCCGCCCCCTTCTGACCCCGGTAGAGCTCGCCGTGCAACACCAGGCCGGCGCCGACGCCCGTCCCGACGTGCAGGTACACGAAGTTCGACACGCCCTTGCCGAGGCCCAGCCACTGCTCGCCGAGCGCTGCCAGGTTCACGTCGTTCTCGAACCCGACCTTGGTACCGAGCTCGTCCTGGACCGCCTCGACGAGGCCGCTCCTGCCCCATCCCGGGAGGGCGTGCGCCAAGGCAACCTGGCCCGTCTCGGGGTCGAACACGCCGGGGCTGCCCACCGACGCGAACGTGACCTGCCGCCACTTCACGCCGGCCTCGGCGGCAACGCCGTGCGCGATCTCGCCGATCTGGGAGATGAGCGTCCGCTGGCTCCGCACCCGGGCACGCTCATCCCGTCGCGCGACGATGTCGCCGGACAGGTTGGCGATCGCCGCCCGGACGAAGTCGCGGCCGACGTCGAGCCCCACGACCCAGCCGGCGCGCGGGTTCAACTCGTACAGCACCGCCGCCGGGCCCCGGGAGCCGCTCGAGCGTCCCGCCTCCCGGACCAGGCGTGCGGCCAGGAGCGCGGCCAGCGCCTGCGAGACCGTGGGTTTGGAGAGGTCGCTGTCGCGGGCGATCTGGGCCCTCGAGACCGGCCCCATCTGACGCACGAACTCGAGCACCGTGCGCTCGTTGATCGCCTTCAGCAGGCTCGGCGTCCCCGCGGCGAACGTCTGGTCGGCCGTCCGTGCCCCCCTCGGTCAGTCCGCTCCGGTCTCGGACCTCTTGTCAACGAAGAACATGTTTGGAAACTTTCCTAACTATTCGCGCATGCTACGCTCGCGCCCCGATCCCCGTCAAGACAAGGGACGTCGTGTCGTTCTTCGCTCATTCCCCGATCCTGGCGGTCGTGCGGTTCCGCGAGCCGTGCAGCCGAGGGGATCGATGAACACCGAGCCCGGCGTCCCCGACGTCGTCGCGCTCGGCGAGACGATGCTGTCGCTCGTCGCCGTCGGGGCTCCGCTCGCGAGGCGGCCCTCGAGCTCGGCGCAGGCTGCGGTGCGAGCGTGGCGGCCGCCGTCGGCGACACCGCCGGGTTCCCCGCACGGTTCCCGATCGAAGGAGGCGCAGGATGACCAGAGACGCCCGCCAGCCGGACGGGATCGCCCGCCCCGGACCCCCGTACAGCCCCGTGGTGATCGGCGGCGACCTCGTCTTCACCGCGGGACAGGTCGCCTTCGACGAGCAGGGACGCCTGGCGAGCGGCGGGATCGAGGACCAGACGGGCCGGGTCCTCGACAACGTCGAGCGCTGCCTCGCCGCGGCCGGCTGCTCGATGGACGACGTGCTGAAGGTGACCGCCTTCCTCTCGGACCTGGGGGACTTCGAGGGTTTCAACCTCGTCTACGCGGAACGATTCGCCCCGCCGTACCCGGCGCGCTCGACGGTCGGCGTGCGGCTGGCGGACGGCCTGCTCGTCGAGGTCGAGGTCGTCGCCCGTCGGCCGGCCGGCTGACGGAGCTCCTCGCCGTCAGAAGAACGTCGCGACCGCGTCGACGACCCGGTCCTCTTCGTCGAGCACGGGGATCACGCGCCACCGGTCGAACGCGCTGCAGGGGTGCGAGACGCCGAATCGCACGAGGTCCCCGGGCTCCATCTCGACGAGCTCGTCGACCCGGCAGAACGCGTGCTGATCGTTCAGCGCGGTGACCTCAGCCCGACCGTCGATCGCTTCGGTCGCGCCGTCCGGCCGCCGGACGAGCGTCGGGTGCGGATATCCCAGGTCGAACGGGACGTCCCGCCGACCCAGACCGACGAGCGCAAGCCCCGGCTCGGGGCGTGAGAGCACGGCGCCCCACGCCTCGAGCGCCGGGGCGAACCGGCGCTCCGGCTCCTCGTTCGCGAACGGCGACGACCGCTCGTAGAACCCCGAGTCGTGCGTCAGGTAACACCCCGACCTCAGGAGCACCAACGGCCGCCGCCCGGCCGGCCAGCCGGAGGCGAGCCCGGCGACGAGGTCGAAGTACAGGCTGCCGCCGGCCGTCACGATCGCCTCGTCCTCGAGGACCCCCTCCTCGAGCAGCCGGCTCGCCCACGCGCGGAACGAGTCCAGGTAGGCGCGGACCGCTTCGAGGCTCCCTCGCTCCCGGTCGTGGGCGATCGTCCCCTCGTAGCCGGCGACACCGGCGAGCCGCAGCGATCGCGAGCGCGTCACGTCCCGGGCGATCCCGGTGGCCTCCTCCGGGTCGCGGCACCCCGTCCGCCCGCCCCGGTGACCGAGCTCCACCACCACGGAGAGCGGCCGCGCCGCCCCCGCCTCGCCCAGGCCGCGCTCGAGGAGGTCGACCCCCCGCCCCGAGTCCACGTAGCAGACGAGCTCGTTCGACGGCTCTCGCAGGTCCTCGGCGGCCCACCGGATCGATCCGGCGTCGGTCAGCTCGTTCGCGATGAGGATCCTCGACACGCCCGCGGCCCGCATCGCGCGGGCCTGCACCGCGGTCGCCGCGGTGATGCCCCACGCGCCGGCCTCGAGCTGCATCCGCCAGAGCTGCGGCGCCATCGTGGTCTTCCCGTGCGGCGCGATTGCGACCCCGTACCGTTCGCAGAACGCCGCCATCAGGGTCAGGTTGTGCTCCAGCGCCGACCGTCGGAGCGCGAGCACCGGCGGCGGCAGGTCAACCAGGGCCCACCCGTGGGCGCCGACCTCGGACAGCGGGACGGGCTCGTCGACCATGGGGAACCCCTTGGTCGTCGGATCGACGAACACGCCGTCGAGGAGCGACCCCGGAGCCGTTCCCATCACGCGAAGCGCGGGAGATGGTCCCGGTTCGCCGACAGGATGGCCTCGAGGAGTCCGGACGCCGTCGGATAGTCGCCCACGAGCGGGTTCGCGAGCAGGGCCTTCAGCGCGAGCCCGCGATCGCCGGTGGTCGCGGCCGCGGCCGCCAGCCGCTCGTACGCCTTTGCGTGCTGCACGAGCCCCAGCAGCTCCGGCGCGAGCGCGGCGACCGGCAGGGGATGTGCCCCGTCGCCGTCGATCCGGGCCGCCACCTCGACCACGTCGTCGGGCGCCAAGGTGGGGATCGCGCCGTCGTTGCGCACGTTCACGACCTGGACGTCGCCACCGCCGGACGCGAGCGAGGCGACGAGCTGGGCGGCGGCCTCACTGTAGTACGCGCCGCCGCGGCGCTCGAGGAGCTCGGGCTTGTGGTCCAGGCCCTGGTCGCCGTAGAGCGCCAGGAGGCCCTTCTCGATCTCCATGACCTCCTCGGCGCGTGGGCGCTCCGAGCGCTGGTGCTCGAGCACCTCGGCGGTCAGGTAGTAGTAGCGAAGGTAGTACGAGGGGATCGCCCCCAGCGCGCGGATCAGCTCGGGGGGCATCGAGACCTCGTCGGAGATCGCCTTCAGGTCGGTCCGCAGGAGCTCGGGTAACCGGTCCACGCCGTCGACCAGCACCGCTCGCTCCCAGGACAGGTGGTTCAGCCCGTCGTGCTCGAGCTGCACGCGTTCGGGCTCGACCCCGAAACGCGCGGCGAACCGACGCTGGAAGTTGATGGCGACGTTGCACAGGCCGATCGCCCGATGGCCCTCGTCGAGGAGCGCCTGCGTGACGAGGCCGGTCGGGTTGGTGAAGTCGAGGAACCACGCGCCGGGCGCGCCCCGGTGGGCCACGAGCTCCGCGAGCTCGAGGACCACCGGCACCGTCCGGAGCGCCTTCGCGAACCCGCCCGGCCCGGTGGTCTCCTGCCCCACGCACCCGAACTGCAGCGGGATGGTCTCGTCGAGCAGGCGCGCGGCCTGACCACCCACGCGGAGCTGAACGATCACGTAGCTCGCGCCGTCGATCGCCTCGACTCGGTCGCCGGTGAGCGCCAGGCGTCCGCCGTACCCGGCCCGCTCGAGCATCCGGCGCGCGAGACCGCCCACCACCTCGAGGCGGTCGGGATCGACGTCGAGGAGCGCGAGCTCGTCGATCGGGAACCGTTCCGCCCGCCGGACGAACCCCTCGACGAGCTCGGGCGTGTAGGTGCTCCCCGCGCCGACGACGGCCACCTTCACACCCATCGGGCGGCATCGTACACTGCACCCGATGAAATGGTTAGGAAAGTTTCCTGATCCATTCTTCGCCGAGATCGCCGGCCAGCCGGGCGCCCTCCGGCGGGCGGCAGACTCGCTCCTGGAGGCGCGCCCCGCGCTCGAGGCGCTCGCCGCGGCGACGGCCGGCGCCGAGGCCGCGGTGCTCACCGGCATGGGCAGCTCGTACGACGCGTGTTATCCGGCGGCGAACGAGCTCGCCGCCCGTGGGGTCATCGCACTGCACGTCGACACCGCGGAGCTCCTGCATTTCCGGTCGGCGGTGCTCACGCGGCCGGTCGTCCTGGTGGTCGTGAGCCAGTCGGGCGAGAGCGCGGAGGTGGTACGGCTCGCCGAGTCGCTGGACGGCGCCGGTCGGCCGGTCCTCGTCTCGGTCACCAACGGGCTCGACAACGAGCTGGCGCGGCGGTCCGACCTCCGCCTCGACACCCAGGCGGGGGCCGAGACCGGCCCCTCGACGATGACCTTTGCCGCGTCGATCGCCCAGCTCGCGGCCGTCGCGGGGGCGATCGCCCTGGACC
>JBOGVL010000170.1:0-6520 GCA_050692535.1 Actinomycetota bacterium
GCGCCCTCGTTCGACACCCGGACGTCTACCTGTTGGACGAGCCCCTGTCGAACCTGGACGCCCAACTCCGCGTCAACATGCGCGCCGAGCTGAAGCTGCTGCACCAGCGCGTGGGCACGTCGATGGTCTACGTCACGCACGACCAGGTCGAAGCGCTCACGCTCGGCGACCGGCTCGCCGTCCTCCGGGACGGGGTCCTGCAGCAGGTCGGAACGCCCGACGACGTGTACCGCCGTCCCACCAACCGATTCGTCGCGACGTTCATCGGCAGCCCCGCGATGAACATCCTCCCGGCCACCCTGGACGGGACCGACGTCGTCGCAGGCCCCTTCCCCCTCGCGCTCCGCGACCTCGGCGGGACGGTCCGGGACCGGCGACTGGAGGTCGGGATCCGCCCGGAGCACCTCGCCGTCGGGACGCGCGACGACGGCGTGGCGCTCACGGTTCGGATCGTGGAAGCGGCCGGCGCCGAGACGTTCCTGCACCTGTCGGCCGGGCCGCACAGCGTGGTGGCCCGGGTGGGGGCGGACCTGCGTCCGCCGGTCGGCTCGACGGTCTGGGCGCGCCTGCCGGTGGAGCGGGCATTCGTGTTCGACGCGGACAGCGGTGCGACGTTGGTGGGTCCCCCGTGATCCGAGACCGGGAGCGGCGCGGCGTCCTCCTGATGCTGGGCCCCTATCTGGCAGGCATCGGGCTCCTCGTCGTCGTCCCGGCGATCTTCACCTTCGTCCTCGCGTTCTACGAGTACGACCTGATCCGGCCGGCGACGTTTCTCGGCCTGGACAACTTCCGGGAGCTGCTGGACGACGCCGTGTTCCGGATCTCGCTCGAGAACTCCCTCGGGTTCGTGCTCTTCGCCGTTCCGCTGCGGCTGCTCGGCGCGCTCGGCCTCGCGCTCCTCCTGCACCGGCGTTTCCGCGGTGTGGGGGTCTACCGCACCGGGGCGTACCTCCCCACGGTGATCCCGGACGTCGCGTACGCGCTCCTCTGGCTCTGGATCCTCAATCCCCTCTACGGGCCGCTGAACTTGTTCCTCGGGCTCTTCGGCGACTTCACCCCCGGGTGGCTGACGAGCGCCGGGGCCGCGCGGTCGGCCGTCGTGATCATGAGCCTGTTCCAGCTTGGGGAAGGCTTCCTGGTCGCCCTCGCGACGCGACAGGAGGTCCCGGACGAGCTCTACGAGCTGGCCGCCATCGAGGGCAGCGGGCCGCTGAACGTGTTCCGGCGGGTGACGCTCCCGGTCATGGCGCCGACGTTGTTGTTGTTGCTCTTCCGGGACACGATCTACAGCTTCCAGGTGAGCTTCGTGCCGGCGCTGATCGTGACGGAGGGCGGCCCCCCGCCGTACGCGACGACCTACCTGCCGCTGTTCATCTACCGCAACGCCTTCGAGTATCTGCGGTACGGCTACGCGGCCGCGGCGACCCTCACGATGTTCGTCGTCACCGGCGTCATCGTGCTCATCCAGTACCGGATCGTGATGCGGTGGCGAAGATCCTTCGTCGTATGAGGGGAATCCCCACACCGCTCACGACTCGACCAAAGCCCTATATACCGCACGAAGCGCGCACGCGACCATGCCGCTGTAGGTCGATCGTCCGATGGGTCTTCGTTGCTCGAAGCCTCCTCGGAGTCGGGAGGTCGCGGTCGCCGGTCGACGTTCGTTCTTCGTGTCGTCCTCCGACCCGGGTCGGGGCGGTGACCCCACCTCACGTTCGCGGCGACGGTGGGCGCGCGTCTCGGCGCTCGTCGTCCTGCTGCTGCTGGGCGTTCCCGCGATCCGGGCATCCACCGGTCAGCGCGCGCCCGACGAGGAGCCGCCGAACTTCGTCGTCTTCATCGCCGACGATCAGCGCTGGGACTCGCTGTGGGCGATGCCCGAGGTCCAGCGGCGGATCGCCGACCCCGGCATCACCTTCACCGACGCCTACGTCGTCAACCCGGCCTGCTGTCCGAGCCGCACGAGCCTGCTGACCGGGCGGTACTCGCACTCCACGGGCGTGTGGCGCAATCACGGACAGCACGGCGGATTCGCGGCGTTCGACGACTCGTCCACGATCGCGACGTGGCTCGACGACGCGGGCTACGAGACCGCCCTCTACGGCAAGTACCTCAACGGGTATCTGCACAACACCTACGTGCCGCCCGGGTGGGATCAGTGGATGGCGTTCACAGGACAGGCCGGCCGCCGGACGGGCAACTACTACGACTACGACCTGAACGTGAACGGCGCCATCGTGCACCATCCGGATCAGCCGGGCGACTACGGCACCGACGTCCTGGCGGAGGAGGCCGTCCGGTTCGTACGCACGGCCACGGACCCCTTCTTCCTCGTCTTCTCGCCGCCGGCGCCGCACTACCCGGCGCTGCCCGCTCCCCGCCACGTCGACGCCGTCGCCGATCTCGCGCCCTGGCGACCGCCCGCGTTCAACGAGCAGGACGTCACGGACAAGCCGGCGTGGCTCTCGGCGGAGGGACCGCTCGACGCCGAGGGGGTCGCGAATCTGGACGAGCTCCGGCTCCGCCAGTACCAGAGCCTCCTCGCCCTCGACGAGGCCGTGGGGCGCATCGTGAGGAGCCTGCGCCAGACGGATCAGCTCGACGAGACGGTGCTCCTCTACGTCTCGGACAACGGGTACCTGCTGGGAGAACACCGACTCGTCGGGAAGGCGGCGCCCTACGAGGAGAGCATCCGGGTGCCATTCCTGCTCCGCTACGACGCCCTGACCGGCGTCGCGCCCGCCTCCTCGGAGGCCGTGCTGAACATCGACGTGGCGCCCACGATCGCGGAGCTCGCCTCCGTCGCCGCTCCGGAGACGGACGGCATGAGCCTGCTGCCGCTCATCACCGGCTCCGGCTCGTGGTCGAGGGAGGCCTTCCTGGTCGAGCACCTCGGCCATCGCGGGCCGGATCGAACGGACACGGGCGTGCCGACGTACTGCGCGGTGCACACGGGCGAGCACGTCTACGTCGCGTATCAGCACGGGGTGAACGATCTGTACGATCTGCGACGGGATCCGGACCAGCTGCACAACCTCGCGCTCCAAGGGCACCGCCGGCTCGAGCAACGGCTCCGAAACCTCCTGAGATCGCTCTGCGACCCGCCGCCGCCCGGCTTCGACCGCCTCTCTTGATGTCGTGGCCGGGGACGACACACGCTTCGTCGCACGCTGCTGGAGACCTTCGTCGCCCTCATGGACGATGACGACGTGACCGTGACGATACAGATGGATCTCGAGGAGGCCGTGGAGCACCTGCCCGCTCCGCAGCGCCGGGACGCCCGTGGCCTGTTGGAGCAGTCGGGCCTCGAGGGCGGGAAGCTCCGCGTCCTCGACCTGCTCAAGGAGGACCCCGACCAGTTCTGATTGGGCTGGTTGGATCGGCTTGGGCTCGTTTCGATCCTCCTCCCGGGCTCCGGCCTCGATCGCCTTCCCTGGCCTTCATCGCAGCGCCGTGCTATGCATCCGTGGCTTGGATCCGATGCGGGGAGGGGCCCATGGGCGCAGAGTCGGGATGGACCAACCCAATCGATCGACGGACGTTCCTGCGACGCGCGGCGGCCATGGGCGTCGCCATCCCCTCACTCTCGGTCATCCTGGCCGCGTGCGGGAGCGACGATCCCGCCGGCGACGTGGGGGGCGGCGACAACGGGGGGAGCGGCGGCATCCAGCTCGCGCGCCCCGACAATCCGGTCACGCTCCCGATCACGGACGACAATCCGGCCATCGCGGACGGCCTGGATCCCGAGGCGGGACCATTGCGGGTGTTCGGTTACAACGACTACATCTACAAGAAGGTTCGTCGGGCGTTCGGCGAACAGTACGGCGTGGAGATCGAATACACGGTCTTCGACACACCGGACGAGATGGTCTCCAAGATGCAGGCCGGCGGCGCGAACTACGACCTCATCGTGTCGGTGACACTCGAGAACGTCGGGAAACTCGCGTACGGCGGCCTGATCCAGCCACTCAACCACAGCTACCTGCCCAACTTCTCGAACGTCTGGACCGGGCTGCAGGATCCCTACTACGACAAGGGCAGCGGCTACACGGTCCCCTACACCGTCTACACGACCGGAATCATCACTCAGAACGACAAGGTGACCGGCGATGTCGGCGCGATGGACAACCCGTACGACATCCTGTGGGACACGGCCTGGGCAGGCCAGACCCACCTCCTGAACGGCTCACGCGATCTGCTGGCGACAGCGCTGATGCGGATGGGCGAGGATGTCAACACGGAGGACGGGGCCGTCCTGGATCAGGCGCAGCAGATGCTCCTGGAGGGCGTCGACTCGATGCAGTGGAAGTTCGATCACGTGGACTACAACGAGCTGGGCGACTTCGCGATCCACGAGTCCTGGTCCGGACAGGTCGTCTACTATCAGTACTACCTGCCGGACGGACTGGGGATCGACAAATTCTCGTACTTCTGGCCGCCGGCCACCTCCGCGCAGGACGGCATCCTCACCAACGACATGTTCGCCATCCCGAAGGGCGCACGGAGCCCGGTGCTCGCACACCTGATGATCGACTTCCTGCTCGACGGGGACAACGCGCTGACCAACTACGGCTACGAGGGTTATCAGCCGCCGCTCGTCTCGTTCGACAACGAGCAGGTGCTGGCGGACGGGCTGGTCCCGGAGAACCTCGCGAACATCCTGCTGACCGAGGCGGACCTGGAGCGAGGCGTGCAGCAGCTGGAGCTCCCCGCCGAGACGACGCAGCGGTATCAGGAGATCTACCAGCAGGTCACCGGCGGCGCGTAGTCCGGCCGTGAGGGCCGAGCGTTCCGCCTGGCTCCCGCGCTTCTTCTGGCCGTCCTTCGCCACACCCGCGATCGCGTGGCTCCTGCTGCTGTTCGTGATCCCGTTCTACGTGATCGTCTCGATCGCGTTCGGGCGGGTCGATCCGCTCTTCCTGACGCCGATCGCCGTGTACAACCCGATCCGTTGGGACCTCGGGGCCTTCGGGGACACGCTGGGCGAGCTCGTCGCGTCCGGCTCGATCTATCGCGCGGCGATGGGGCGGACGCTCCTGTACGTCTTCGTCGCCACCGCCCTCTGTCTGGTGATCGGTTATCCCGTCGCCTACTTCGTGGCGCGTCACGCGGGACGGTGGCGCGGGGTGTTCCTGGTGGCGATCTTGGCGCCGTTCTGGATCAGCTACATGATGCGGATGCTGGCATGGGTGAACATGCTCCGACCCGCCGGCTACGTGAACGACGCGTTGAGCGCGCTCGGCTTGATCGATCAGCCCGTGGCGTGGCTCGCGGGGAAGCCCATCACGGTGATCCTGGGACTCACGTACGGCTACGTCCCGTACATGATCCTGCCATTGTTCGCGGGCCTCGACCGGATCCCGGCGTCGACGATGGAGGCGTCGCGTGATCTCGGCGGCGGGCAAGCGGCCACGTTCTGGCGCGTGACGCTTCCGCTCTCGCGACAGGCGATCCTGGCGGGGGTGATCCTGGTGATGCTCCCGATGTTCGGCGACTACTACACGCAGGTGTTGCTGGCCAGCACCCGGGACACCTCGATGATCGGGAACCTGATCGTCTCGTCGATCCAAAGCTCCCTGGTCCAGACGGGGGCGTCGCTCGTCCTCGTCCTCATGGGGCTCCTGATCGTTCCGATGCTCTACTACCTTCGGGCGTCGCGTCACGAGATGGCGTCGTGAGCGCGTGGGCGTGGCTCCGGAACCCGTGGGCGAGGGCTCGGTTCCTCTGGGTCGTCGCGATCGCGTACATCGTGTGGTCGCTCGCACCGGTGCTGATCGCGGTCGTGTTCTCGTTCAACGACGGACGCTCGCTCACCGCGTGGCAGGGCTTCTCGACGCAGTGGTACTGCTGCGGCGTCTCGTCCCTGTGGGAGGACGTCGAGCTGCGGTCGGCACTGTTCCAGAGCCTGAAGCTCGCCTCACTCGTCACGGCGATCGCCGTGCCGTTCGGGGTCGCGTTCGCGCTGGCGTTGCATCGCTGGCGCGGCGGCATCGCGACCGGCGCGAACTTCGCGATGCTGCTCTCGTTCATCACGCCGGAGATCGCGATCGGGGTGGCGCTCCTGCTCTTCTTCACCCAGCTGGTGAACGGCGTCGGTCTGGGATTCGCGGCACAGGTCGGCGGCCTGTCGATGTTCATGATGCCGTACGCCCTCATCGTGGTTCGGGCGCGGTTGCTCACGATCGACCCCGGCTACGAGGAAGCCGCCATGGACCTCGGAGCGTCGCCGATCCAAGCGCTGCGGCGCGTGGCTCTTCCGCTGCTCGGGCCCGCGATCGTCGCGAGCGCGGCGATCGTGTTCGCCGCCTCCCTGGACAACTTCGTGATCTCGCAGCTCCTGTCCTCCGGCGCCGGCACGCAGACGATCCCGATCCTGATCTACACGTCGGCCCGCCGTGGCCCGCTCCCGTCGGTGAACGCGCTGGCCAGCCTGACGTTGGTTGCCTCGACGGCGATGATCGTCGTGGCCGCGCTGGCGATCCGTGGATGGACGCGGAGAGAGCGAAGAGTCGGGGCCGGC
>JBOGVL010000171.1:0-6517 GCA_050692535.1 Actinomycetota bacterium
AGATGCGGGCCTGTCCGAGGCCGAGGCGGCGCTCACCGGTCAGACGGCGGTCGCCTCCGACACGGTCAAGGCAATCGTGGACAGCTCGGCGCTCGTCGGCGCCGTCGTGCTGGCTCTCAATTTCGTGCTGCTAGCCCTCTTCCTCAGAGCTCTCGTCGCGCCGCTCTACCTGCTCGCCGCCAGCGTCCTCTCCGTCGCAGCCACGCTCGGACTCACGACTTACGTTTTCCAGGGGCTCATGGGCCACAGCGACCTGACCTACTACGTGCCCTTCGCGGCGGGCGTGCTGCTCGTCTCGCTCGGCTCCGACTACAACGTCTTCGTCGCGGGACGAATCTGGCAGGAGGCCGGCCGCCGCCCGCTGCCGGAGGCGATCGCGGTGGCCGCCCCGCGCGCGTCACGCGCGATCAGCGTGGCCGGCATCGCGCTCGCAGCCTCCTTCGCGATGCTGGCAATCGTCCCCGTCGACGGCTTCCGCGAGTTCGCGTTCATGATGGGCGTCGGCGTCCTGCTCGAGACCTTCCTCGTGAGGCCGGTGCTCATACCCGCACTGATGACGTTGTTCGGCGACGCCGGCGCCTGGCCCGGGCGTCTTGGTCCCGGAAGCGTTGTCAGTCGTGCACCCGGGCGATGAGCTCCCGGCGGCTCAGCACCTTGCACGCGACCCCGCCGAGCCTGACGTCGTAGCCGGCGTCCTTCGGGAAGAGCACCTTGTCGCCCGGGTCGATGCCGTGCGCCTCGGCGCCGACCGCAGTGACGATGCCGGAGCGGGCCCCGGCCTCGGCGCTTTGCGGGATGATCAGGCCCGTCCGCGTCTCGACGTCCTCGTCGACCGGCTCGACGATCAGGTGGTCGTCGAGCGGCTCGAGCGTGATCGTGAGCGGCGCCGGGTCCTCCATGCTCCGATTGTAGGCTCCCTCACGTGCCGCGCAGCACCGTCTGCCTCAGCTTCGACTTCGACGCGCTCTCGGTCTGGCTCGCCTACGACCCCGTCACGCCGGCGATGCTCAACCGCGGTGAGTACGGAGCGCGCGTCGGCGTCCCGCGACTCCTCCGCTTCCTCGAGGAGCGCGAGCTCCGCGCGACCTTCTTCATCCCGGGTCACACCGTCGAGTCGTTTCCAGACGAGACGTCCTCGATCCTGGAGGCCGGCCACGAGGTCGCCCACCACTCCTACGCGCACATCGACCCGAGCCTCCACACGCCGGAGGAGGAGCGCGCCGACATGGAGCGCGCCTGGTCCGTCCTTCAGGGAATCGGCGTCACTCCGCTCGGCTTCCGCACGCCCTCCGCCGACCTCTCGGAGTCGACCCTCGCCCTCGTCGAAGAGCTCGGCTTCCTCTACGACTCGAGCCTGATGACGGACGACTTCCGGCCGTTCCATCCGCGCATCGGCGACAAAGTCGCGCGCGGAGTTCCGCTCGAGCGCGGCCGCGAGTCGACGCTCTGGGAGCTGCCGCTCTGCTTCGAGCTGGACGACTGGGTGCACTTCCAGTTCAACTTCGACCCGTACCGCAAGGGCGGCGCGACGCCGAGCGACGTGCTCGAGATCTGGCAGGCGGAGCTCGACTGGATGGACGAGAACGTCGACGGCGGGATCCTCACGGTGACATGCACCCGCAGGTGATCGGCCGGGGCCACCGGGTGGCCATGCTCGAGACGTTCGTCGAGCACTGCCGCGAGGCCGGCGCCCGCTTCGAGCGCATGGGCGACGTCGCCCAGGGGCTCGCGGGCTAGCGGCAGGTTCCGGGAAGCCTGTAATCTCCCGCTGCTCTTCGGGGGGAGAGCTCGCCTGTCTGCGGCGAGGGGTGCTCAATCCCGAAAACGCGACAAGGGGGTACACATGCGAAAGCGCATCCTGGGCGCCGCCCTAGCGGCCGCCATCGTCATGCTCGGGGCTCTCGGGGCGAGCCTCGTCGGCCCCGCAGGATCGGCCGACAGCGCTCCACAGTCTTCGGGCGAAGGAGTAGACGCACGAGGCACGCCGCCTCAGGTCGGCAAGATGCTGCGCGAGATCGACCACGAGAACGTCCAAGAGTCGATCGAGACGCTCGTCGGCTTCGGCACGCGCAACACGCTCTCCTCGCAGACCGACCCGGTCCGCGGGATCGGGGCCGCCCGCGACTGGATCTTCAGCGAGTTCCAGCGGTACGCGGCGGACTCGGACGGGCGCATGACCGTCGAGCTCCAGAGCTATCTCCAGGAGCCTGCCAGCCGGATTCCCGTTCCGACCGTGATCACGAACGTCGTCGCGACGCTCCGCGGCACCCAACCCGAGTCGGCCAACCGGATGTACGTCGTCAGCGGCCACTACGACTCGATGTGCGGCAGCTCGACGGACGGCACGTGCGATGCCCCCGGCGCCGGCGACGACGCCTCCGGAGTTGCTGCCGTGCTTGAGATGGCTCGCGTGATGTCGAAACGCGAGTGGGACGCGACGATCGTCTTCATGGCAGTGGCCGGAGAGGAGCAGGGCCTCTACGGATCCAGGCACTACGCGTCGCAAGCCAAGCTCAACGGCCTTCAGATCGAGGGCATGTTTACAAACGACATCGTCGGCAGCTCCGTCGGAGGCACGGGCATCAGGGATCCGTTCTCCGTACGCCTCTTTGCGGAAGGCGTGCCGACCGACGAGACCGACTCCGAGGCCAACAGACGACGTTCGATCGGAGGAGAGAACGACTCCCCGGCCAGGCAGATGGCCCGCTTCGTGGAGGAGGTCGCGGAGAACAGCCACACGAACATGGACGTGAAGGTCATCTACCGGCGTGACCGCTTCGGCCGGGGAGGCGATCACATCTCGTTCCTCGAACAGGGTTATCGCTCGGCTGTTCGGTTCACGGAGGTGAACGAGGACTTCGACCACCAGCATCAGGACGTGCGCGTAGAGAACGGCGAGCTGATCGGCGACCTGCCGCAGTACGTCGACTTCAAGTACATCGCGCGGGTGGCTCGGGTCAACGCCGCGGCGCTGGCCGCGCTTGCCGACGCTCCGGTCGCCCCGAAGGACGTCCGCATCGCCGGCGGCCTGAGCTACGACACGTCTCTCCGCTGGGACGCGAACCCGGAGCCGGACCTCGCCGGCTACGAGATCGTCTGGCGGAACACGACCGACGCGGACTGGAGAAGGTCGATCTGGGTCGGCAACGTCACATCGTTCGTCGTCCAGAACATGTCGAAGGACAACTTCTTCTTCGGTGTTCGGGCGGTCGACACGGAGGGGAACCGAAGCCCCGTCACATTCCCACGGCCTTAGCCGCGAACCGGGGCGACGAAGGAGAGGGGCCAATAGAAACCGGCCCCTCTCGTCGAGACCGCCCCGGTGAGCTGCTCCTAACCGGCTCCGTCGCCCTGGTTCGAGTTCCCTTCGAGGAAGTCGAGCTTCCCGATCTGCCCGGGGAACTTCCCTCGGTATTGGAGGATGTAGAGCCCGTTGCGGAGGTCGACGACGTAGATGAGCCCGTCGTCGACGATCGGGTAGCTCCACATGGTCACCTTGTTCGGGCCGCCGTTCAGCGCCGGGTCGTCGGTGGTCACGGCGGGCAGCGGCGTCGGGCTGAACCAGCCCGCCTGCTTCGGCTTCCGCTCGTTCGCGATGTCGATCACGTGGAAACCGGCCGAGTGCCAGGTGAGGAGGATGAGCTTCTCCGTCGCGGTCGGGTTGTGCGAGGCATAGCTCGTGAACTGCTGCGTGAGCGGGTCGTCAGCGGGGCAGACGTTCTTCGTCGTCTTGTACTCGCTCACGATCTCGGGCGTGGACGGGTCCGACGTGTCGATCACGTGCACCCAGCCCCACGGGCAGCCGTGGAACGGGATCGTGAACGTCCCGTAGATCTCGTCCGTGTTGAGGATCAGGTCCCGCCCCGGCACCTGCTCCGCCGAGTGGCTCTCGGCGCACTCGGACACGCAATCGTCGTCGGCGGTGCCCCACTTCGGGCGGTTGGCCGGCGGAGTGAGCAGATTGTCGTTCAGGTCGAGCACGGTCCCCGCCGCTGGGGGTGAGTCCACGACCTCGGCGGTGTCGAGCACGAGCGTGTGCCCGCGCTGGTAGGCGAGCGTGGTCGTGCGGCCGTCGGCCGAGACGTCCATCGAGTGGTTCGCAAGCCTGCCGTCGAATCCCCCGGCCTCGTAGAGCTGATTCCAGTTGCCCTGCGCGATCAGCCTCGGGCTGAGCCCGCTCGCCACCGCGCTGATGTCCCAGATCGCCAGATTCGCATTCGCTGGGTTTCTCGACCCCGTCGGCGTCGTCGCCCAGATGTAGGCGCGATCCGGATCTGCGGGATCGACCCAGAGGAAGTACTCGTGCGGCGTGCGGGTCGCCCCGTTCGCCTGCGTGGGCACGAAGTTCATCATGAACTCGGGGTTCGCCGGGTCGCTCAGGTCGAAGAAGCGGAAGTTCGGCGCCACCGATCCCTCGCAGTGGTGAATGACCGCGCTACAGGTGAACGTGAGCACGATCAGGATCTTCTTGTCCTGCCAGATGCGAAGCTCACGCGTCGTCTCGGAGGGGTTCGCCGCGAAGGGCGGTCCGATCTCGTTGACGACTTCCGGGTCGCTCGGGTCGCTCGCGTCGACGACGAGGACGCCCGCGTTCGGGTGGTCGGGCGCGCCATCCGTGCGGCTGCCGACGTACAGGTAGCCCGAGTCGTTCAGCACCGCGGGCGCGGCGTTCATCCCCCGGGTGAGGAGCGGGTCGTGCCCGAGGAGCCGGATGTGCTTGGCCGTCCCCGGGACGGTGCCGCCGTCGGCGACGACGACCCGCGGGCCGTCCGTGGCTCCCTGCGCCGCACCTGCCAAGACGAGCGCGGTCACCAGCCCGACGGCCATCGTCAGAACACGTCTCATGCTGTACCCCCTGCTTGTCCCTGCTGTCGCCGTCCCGCCCGCCGTTCTCCCCCGAGGGCGAGAGCCGCAGGCCGGAATCTTTGCATTCCTCGGCCGGAAAGCAAGGGGCCGGCGATTGGCGCAGGTGACAACGAGGGGCGCCTGAGGATCGGGCGCCCCTCTCTTCTCCGTAGCAATCAGTCGAACGCGGTCGCGAGCGCGGAGAGGCCCCCGACGATCGGCAGGTTCAGCTGACTCTTCTTGAGATCCATGGTCAGCTCCGTGCCCGGCGCCGGCCGGATCGTGTAGTCGCGGTCGCTCGAGAGGACCATGACCCCGAGCCGCCGGCCCGCAGGGATGACGGAGTCCTTCGGCTGGAAGTCGAACCTGAGCTTGTAGCTCTTGCCGGTGCTGATCGGCTTTGTGGCCGCCGGAGAGTGGCGGTTCTCGGGATCGATCCAGCCCCGGCTGATCACGGTCGCGCTTCCGGCGCCGTCCGGATAGCTGATCAGGTGGGCCGTCACGTTCGCCTTCGGCTTGCTGGACGCCAGCGCGAGCGTGATCGTCGGCGTTCCGCTGATGCGAATCGGCGTCGTCAGAGGCGGCGCCTTGAAGACGAGCCGGTTCGGTGACGAGGCCGCGTTCATCAGCGTCGCCGGGCTGATCGTCGCATCGTCGACGAGGGTCTGGAAGTCGCGTTTGCTCTTACCCAGCGTGAGCTCGCCGACCTCGAGGCCGTTTCCCGCGAAGTTGACGGTCACTCGGGCCACATCGGAATCCGGCCACTCTGGGTACGGCGTCGGGCTCTGCGAGCTCATGCCCTCGCGTACGACCCACGCCTTCGGGTCGTTCTCGACACCGTTTCGGTGATCCCAGAGGTACCGGCTGAACCAGCGATTCGTGAGGACGAGGGGCGGGGAGCCCCCGTGCCCGCCCTGGTGCCAGTAGAGCTGATGCGGCACGCCGCGCTTCTTCAGCGCCTCGTAGTAGACGGCCGCGTGCTTCGTCATCACGTTCCAGTCGTTGTTGCCGTGCGCGACGAGCGATGCCGCGCGCACGTTCCTGATGTCGTTCATGTAGTTGCGGGCATCCCAGAAGGGCGTGTAGTCGCCGGTCACGCGGTCCTGGTTCGCGGCGAGGTCCGCGAGGATCGGCCGACAGATCGCCTGGTCCGGCCTCGTGTAGGTGTACTCGGCCAGGACGTCGGCGTCCTCTCCCTGGAACCCGCCCGGCGCGCGCACCATGCCGTTCGCCCGGTAGTAGTCGTACCAGCTGGAGATCGCCGAGATCGGAACGATCGCCTCGAGCCCCTCGACGCCCGTCGTAGCGACGCCGATCGGCAGCGTGCCGTTGTACGAGGTGCCGATCATGCCTACCTTGCCGGTCGTCCACGTGGCGGTGACCTCCGTGCCGCCAACCTGGGCCGTGTAGGCCTTCGCCCTGCCGTTGAGCCAGTCGATCACGGCCTTGGGCCCGAGCGTCTCGAACGGGTCGCCGGTGGTCGGGCAGCCGGTCGAGAGCCCGGTGCCCGTGCCCTCGGCATGGACGACCGCAAACCCGCGCGGCACCCAGGTCGAGACGTGCCGGTTGGAGATGATCGGGCTCGTGTCGAAGAACTCCGGCGCAGTCACCGGCCGGAAGGTCGGCGGCTGCCCGATTTCGTGGTCGACGCGCCAGTTGACCACGTTGACGT
>JBOGVL010000172.1:0-6465 GCA_050692535.1 Actinomycetota bacterium
GCACGGGCGTGAGCGATCCGGGGATGGCACCGCCGGCGGGTGCCCCGGCCCCGCCGCCGCCGGACTCGCCCGCCCCGCCGCCACCACCACCTCCACCGGGCCCGACGGACCAGGGCTAAGGACCCGGCGCTCGTCCGCGAAGCGCGTGTAGCCCGCCACCGGGTCGGGTAGGGAGGAACCATGCCCCGGCTGCGCATCGCGTCGTTGACTGCGCCGCAGAGCCTCTGCGAGGTTCCTAACAGACGCCGCACGCCGCCGGCCCTTAGCTATCGAACCGTGGTTCGTGGGAGGGGGAGCCGGGCGCTGTCATTCGAGGTCGACGAGCGTCGTCGCATGCTTATGGTCTCCGGTGAGATCGACCTGGCGAACGCGGATCGACTCGTCGAGGCCGCGGTCGGCGTGCCGGGCGACGGGCCGCTCCGGCTCGACCTGCGGGGCGTGACCTTCATCGACAGCACGGGGATCCGGGGACTCGTAGAGATCGCGAGGGTGAAGGGCGAGGTCGTGCTCGTCGCTCCGCGCCGGTCCGTGCGTCGCGTCCTCGATCTGGTGGGGCTGCACGCCAGCCTCCCGCTGCGCGTCGAAGACGAGCCGGGGCCGGAGGACCCGTGAAGCCGTTTCCGGTCGAGGCGGAGAACCTGCTGCTGGAGGCGATGCTGACGGAGGATCGCGCGGAGCTCTCCCGCGCGGGCGAGCGTGTCGAGCTGGCGCGCGGCGACTTCGTCTTCCGGGCCGACGGCAGGGTCCCGCACGTCTACTTCCCGACCGGGGGCATGCTGTCGGTCGTCACGCGGATGCAGGACGGCTCCAGCGTCGAGGCGGTGACGGTCGGCAAGGAGGGCGCCACGGCCCCGCCGCTCATCGCCGAGAAGAGCCTGGCCGCCAACGTGGAATGTGTGTGCCAGCTTCCGGGCGCGGCCATGCGCGTGCCGACGGAGGTCTTCTTCGACCTGCGCCGTCGGTCCGACTCCCTCGACGAGCTCCTCGACCGATACGGCCAGGCGGTCTTCGCCCAGATCGCGCAGACGGCGGCGTGCAACCGGCTGCATCCGATCGAGGCGAGGACGAGCCGGTGGCTGTTGCAGGCACACGATCGGATGAGCGGCAGTCACCTGCCGCTGACGCAGGAGTTCCTGGCCGAGATGCTCGGCGTCCGGCGTGAGACCGTGAATCTCAGCGCCCGTCTGCTGCAGAACGCCGGGCTGATCCACTACCACCGCGGCGAGATCGAGATCCTCGATCGCCCGGGGCTGGAGTCGACCAGCTGCGAGTGCTACGGCGTGATCCGGCGCGAGCTCGAGCGCCTGTACCCGATCCTCTAGGAGGGATCCCCGGACCCGGTCGTCGTCGAGCCGACCCGGCGGCGGATCGCCTCGCCGGTCTCGGTGACGGTGACCGCGACGGCGTCGCCGAGCGAGCGAACCGCATCCTTCAGATCGGACTTGGCGCCCTCGTCGCGGAGCGTGTCCCCGAGTGCGGTGAACGCGCGGTTCAGCTGGTCGCCGAGCTCTCGAGCCGCCTCCTCGAGCTTGCGCTGCGTCTCCTGTGCGGCCGCGTCCGCCTCGGACCCGGTCTCCTTGTAGCGGTCCGCCACGTGGCGACCCCACGACGAGAACCGCTCGCCGACCTCGTTCCAGGCTTCCTTGGTCGTTCCCGCCATCGCCGACCTCCCCGATTCGTCGCTCTTCGTCGTCGTTCCTACCCAGCCTATCGCCGTCCATGCCGGTTCGGCCGGGGACCTTCCGCCCGCTAGGGTGCAGAGCGTGCGCAGCGAACCCCTCGTCGTCGAGACCGAGGCGCCGGCGCCGCTGCGGCGGGACGTCCGGTTCCTCTCGACGATCCTCGGGCGGGTGCTGGTGGAGACCGAGGGGCCGGAGCTGTTGGACGACGTCGAGCGCCTCCGGCGCGCCGCGATCGCGCTCCGCCGCATACCCGGGGCCCGGCGGCGCGCCGCCGTCCACCGCGTCGTGCGTTCGTTCGACGCCGTTCGGGCCGAGCGGGTCGCGCGCGCGTTCACGTGCTACTTCCAGCTGGCGAACCTCGCGGAGGAGCGGCATCGCGTGCGCGAGCTGCTCGCGAGATCCCACCGGCCGGAGCCGCTGGAGGAGTCGGTCGAGTCGGCCGCGGCCGAGCTCCGCGCCCGCAGGCACGAGGACGTGGGGGCCGCGATCCGCGCCCTGGACGTGATGCCGGTGATCACGGCACACCCGACCGAGGCGCGGCGACGGACCACGCTCGAGACGCTCTGGCGGATCGGCGACCTGCTGGGGCGGATGGACGACCACTCGCTGGCGCCGACCGCACGCGAGGACGTCGAGCGACGCTTGTTCGAGGAGGTCACCCTCCTGTGGCGGACCGACCCGATCCGATCGCACCGGCCGCACCCGCTCGACGAGGTCCGGGCCGTGATGGCGCTGTTCGATCAGACGATCTTCCGGCTGCTCCCGGCGCTCTGCCGCGAGCTGGACCGCGCGGCCGCGCCGGACTCGGGCGCCCGACCGCCGGTGTTCGAGGGCGTCCCCGTCCGCTGGGGGAGCTGGGTGGGCGGGGACCGGGACGGACACTCCGACGTGACGGCCGAGGTCACCGTGCACGCCGCCCGCATCGCCTCCGAGCACGTGCTGCTCGGCCTGGAGGCGGCCACCCGGCGGATCGCGCGCTCGTTGTCGGTCGCCGACTCCGACGTGCGGCCGGCGAGGGCGCTGGTCCGCTCGATCGAGCGCGACGCCGCCCTGCTCCCGCGCGTGGCCACCGAGCTGCGGCGCAAGCTCCCGGGGATGTCGCACCGGCTGAAGCTCGGCTTCTGCGCCCATCGCCTCGCGGCGACCCGCGTTCGCGCGGACGCGCGCTACGAGCGCCCGTCCGACTTCCTCGAGGACCTGCGCGCCGTGCAGCGCTCGCTCGAGGCGGCCGGCGCCGCGCGGCTGGCGTTCGGCGAGGTCCAGCACCTCGTCTGGCAGGTGGAGGCCTTCGGGTTCCACCTGGCCGAGCTGGAGGTCCGGCAACACTCGGAGGTCGTGGCGGCGGCCGCCGGGGAGCACCGCCGCCGTCCCTCGGCGGCGTCGCGCGAGCTCCGAGAGACCATCGAGACGTTCCGCTCGATGCGCGAGATCCAGCGGGCGCACGGCGTCGACGCCTGCCGCCGCTTCGTCGTCAGCTTCACCCGCGACGCGAACGACATCGCCGCGGTGTACCGGCTTGCGAACGCCGCGGTCAAGGATCGCGGCTTCGAGCTCGACGTCGTCCCGCTGTTCGAGACGCGAGCACACCTGGACCGGATCGTCCGGACGTGCGACGAGATCGTCGAGCTGCCGCCGGTCCGGCGACGGTTGGCGCGCCGTGGCTCGGTCTTCGAGGTCATGCTCGGCTACTCGGACTCCGCCAAGGGGTCCGGCGTGCTGGCCGCCAACGTCGCCCTCTACCGGGCGCAGGTCGAGCTGGTCGCCTGGGCCGAGCGCCGCGGGATCGTGCTGCGCATCTTCCACGGGCGCGGGGGCGCCCTGGGTCGCGGCGGGGGGCCGACCAACCGGGCGATCATGGGACAGCCCGCTGGCTCGGTGCGCGGACGGTTCAAGGTGACCGAGCAGGGCGAGGTCGCGTTCTCGCGGTACGGGGACCCGGCGCTCGCCCGCCGGCATCTCGAACAGATCGTGCACGCGTTGCTGATCGCCTCGACGCCCGGGCACGAGACCGAGGCCCGCCGGTGTTGGGAGCGCTTCGGACCGCTCGTGGGGCGGATGGCCGAGGTGTCCGAGGAGTGGTGGCGCGCGCTCGTGGAGCGGCCCGGGTTCGTCGAGTTCTTCGACCGCGCGACGCCGATGCGGGAGATCGAGGGCCTGGCGATCGGCTCCCGGCCGTCACGGCGACGCGAGACGCTCGACCTCGACGACGTACGCGCGATCCCGTGGGTCTTCGCCTGGGGGCAGGCGCGCGTCGGGCTCCCCGGGTGGTACGGGGTGGGGGCGGCGCTCGACTCGGTGGCGCGGGAGCCGAACGGCCTCAAACGGCTCCGAGAGATGCACCGCCGCTGGGCGTTCTTCTCGTCGCTGCTCGAGAACGTCCAGCTCTCGCTCGCCAAGGCCGACCGGCAGGTCGCGCAGTCCTACCTGGAGTCGGCCGGCGACGAGACGATCGCCGCGGACATCCTCGAGGAGCTGGATCGCACGCTCGACCTGGTCTTGCAGGTGACCGAGCAGGATGCACCGCTCGCGCACCGACCGGTCCTCCGCCGCGCGATCGACCTGCGCAACCCGTACGTGGACGCCCTGTCCCTCCTCCAGCTGCGCTTCCTCCCGGAGGCCAGGGCGGGCGACCCGCAGGCCTCCCGCATCGTGGCCATCACGGTCAGCGGCGTCGCCGCCGGCCTGCAGAACACGGGGTGAGCCCCCCTAGGGGTCGATGGATGACGTGGTCTCCTTCCGCTCGCCGCTCGTCCGGATCGAGTCCAGCACGCGGGCCGCCGCCTCCAGCACCAACTCCTCGCGCAACGCGGCGAGGTCGGCCTCGGTGAGGTCGACGGCACCCCGACCCGACGAGCGCTCGCGCTCGCGGAACGCGTAGGCCGCCTCGCCGTGTTCCACGAGGTCGACGCCGGTCTCCTCGTCTTCCTCGGAGACCCGGAAGCCGACGAGCCGATCGACGAGCCGCAGGATCAGCATCGTCCCGACGAACGCGAACGCGAGCGTGATCCCCGCGGCCGCTGCCTGCCGGCCGACCTGCATCAGGCTCCCGTCGGCCCCGGCCGGATTGATGAGCAGGCTGGCGAACACGCCCGTCAGCAATGCGCCGACCAGACCTCCCACCAGGTGGACGCCGACCACGTCGAGCGAGTCGTCGTAGCCGAACCGCGGCTTCAGCTCGACCGCGAGGAAGCAGACGACGCCGGCCACGAGGCCGATCGCGATCGCCGCGAGCGGCGTGACGTAGCCGGAGGCGGGCGTGATCGCGACCAGTCCCGCGACGGCGCCGGTGGCGCCGCCCACGGTCGTGGCCTTGCCGTGCCGGATCCGCTCGGGGACGAGCCAGCCGATCATCGCGGCGGCCGCGCCGAGGTGCGTCGCCACGAACGCCGACGACGCGAGCCCGCCGGCCGCCAGCGCGCTCCCGGCGTTGAACCCGAACCAGCCGAACCACAGGATCGCGGCGCCCAGGATGACCATGGGCACGTTGTGCGGCACGAAGACGCCGCCCGGGTACCCCGACCGCTTTCCGACGAAGATCGCCGCGGCCAGCGCGGAGGCGCCGGCGGCGATGTGGACCACGGTGCCGCCGGCGAAGTCGATGGCGCCGATGCCCGCCGCGCCGAGGAACCCGCCGCCCCACACCCAGTGCGCGAGCGGCGCGTAGATCACCAGGGACCAGATCGCCACGAACAGCAGGTACCCGCCGAAGCGCACCCGCTCCGCGAACGCCCCGGCGATGAGCGCCGGGGTGATCACCGCGAACATCATCTGGAACATCGCGAACGCCGTCTGCGGCACGGTCGGCGCGAGCGGCGACGGCTCGGCGCCGACGCCGGCGAACCCGAGGTGGTCGAGGCCGCCGATGACGAGGCCGATGTCCGGCCCGAACGCGAGCGTGTAGCCGATCAGCACCCACAGGATCGACACGAGCCCGATCGCGGCGACCGAGTGCATCATCGTGCCGAGGACGTTCTTGGACCGCACGAGCCCGCCGTAGAACAGGGCGAGACCGGGCGTCATGAAGAGCACGAGCGCCGCACACGTCAGCACCCACGCGGTGTCGCCGGTGTCCATCGCGATCCCCTTTCCCCCGAAGCGACGGTTTCCGTTGCGGTCCCGTTATAGGGCCGCCCGGTTTCCGGTCGATACCGCGGGTGTTTCGTTCTCGTTAACCCTGACCGGGACCGTCGGCGCCTTCGGAACCACGGCGCGAAACGCCGAGGCGGCCCGCGGCCACGACGCGAGTGTGCGACGCGCCGCCGCCGACCCCGTGTGGCGAGCGTGTCGACGGAGCAGGTCCGCGAGCTCGTGCCGGCCCTCGGGGCCGAGCTCGAGCGCGCGGACGAGGTCGGGGTTCAGGAATCGCTCGAGCCCCGACGCCGGGTCGAAGACGTAGGCGAGCCCGCCGGTCATCCCGGCGGCGAAGTTGGGTCCGAGCTCGCCGAGCACGACGACCAGTCCGCCGGTCATGTACTCGCAGCCGTTGGCGCCGACGCCCTCGACCACCGCGAGGGCGCCCGAGTTGCGGACCGCGAACCGCTCGCCCGCGGCGCCGGCCACGAACAGCTCGCCGCCGGTGGCGCCGTAGAGGGCGGCGTTGCCGAGCAGGACCGGCTCGTCCTCGGTATCGGGAGCTGGGGAGACGACGATCCGTCCGCCGGCCATCCCCTTGCCGACCCCGTCGTTCGCCGTCCCCCAGAGCCGGAGCTCGACGCCATCGCCGAGGAACGCCCCCAAGCTCTGGCCGGCGTCGCCCGCGAGCGACACGCGGACGCGACCGGGG
>JBOGVL010000173.1:0-6435 GCA_050692535.1 Actinomycetota bacterium
GGCAGATCGTGATGCTGTAGCCGAACATGAGGCGCTCGATCTCGTCACCCGGGGCGGCGAACGACTCGGCCACCCGCTCGTCCATCACGAGCACCGCACCGTCCTCTCCCGCCATCCGACCCATCGAGGCCAGGAACTCCACCGGGCGAGGCACGTCGTGCACGCACTCGAACGCGGCCACCAGGTCGTACGAGCCGGTTGGCTCGGGCTCCGACACGTCCGTGACGTGGAAGCGGACGCGCTCGTGCAGGCCCTGCTCGCGCGCGTGCTCCCGCGCGAGCACGATGGACGGCTCATCGACGTCGTACCCGTCCACCTGGGCCAGCGGGTAGGCCCGGCCGATCGCGATCGAGGACCACCCCACCCCGCAGCCCACGTCCGCGACTCGCCCCCCCGCCGACAGCCGCCCGTGCACATCGGGGATCCCGGGCAGGACGTCCCGGCCCAGGAGCGAGAGGAACAGCGAGCGGTTGGCGTCGCCCTGCGCGAGCGCCATGTCCGGTCCGTACCGTCCCCAGGAAACGCCTCCGTCGGCCCGCACCGACTCGGCGATGTCGTTCAGCCGCAGGCCGGCGGCGCCGACGGCGCGGGCGACCGCCGCGACGTAGTGGAGGCTGTCCGGATCCGCCAGGACCTCCCGATGACCGGCGGGGAGCGAGTACCGGCGCTCCAGCTCGGGCGCGCCGGGATCGTCCACCGCGAGCAGGCCCGTCACCGCCTGCTGCTCGAGCCACTCGCGAATGTAGCGTTCGCCGGCCCCGGTCGCCGAGGCGAGCTCGGGCGGGGTCATCGCGCCACCGTTCGCCAGCGCGCCGTAGAGCCCGAGCTTGTCGCCCAGGTAGACGGACTGGACGTCCATGGCGCCCAGCACGGCCGAGAACAACCGCTCGGCGAGCGCCTCCGCGCCCTCCCGCTCCCGATCTCCCATCGAGTCCACCTCCCGCGTCGCGATCAGGCCCCCGAGAGCGCCTGCACGATCTCCTCCTCCAGGTACGAAAGGTAGGAGTAGAGCGCGTAGGAGGCCTGACGCTCGGGCTCCCCCTCGAAGTCCTCGGGCTCGCTCTCCTCGGAGACGTGGAGGCGGACGCCGAGGATCAGACGCAGGTCGTTGATCGCCGCGAGCCAGGCGGCGAGCTCCTCCTCGTCCACCCGACGCGCGTCGATCGTCCGGGCTATCGTCTCGATCGAGGCGATCCGCTGGCTGGTGAGGTCGTCCCGGACGAAGCCGTCGAACTCGGCCGCGGCCTCCGGATCGTCCAGGTACGCGGCCGGATACAGCCGCCGCATCGCCGGGTCCTTCAGCGCGTCGCCCTCCGTGATCAGCGCGCGAACCTGTCCCGGCAGGGTCCGGAGGACCTCGCGCTCGGCATCGGGGATGCGCAGCTCGAACGTGCCGCGGCGCGATCGCTTCACGCGGCGACCCGCCACGCTCACCGATCCTTCTGCATCGTCGCCCATAGTCCGTGGGCGTGCAGGCGGGCGACGTCGGCCTCGCATCGCTCGCGCGTCCCGTTGGCGACGACCGCCTTGCCCTTGTGGTGGACGTCGAGCATCAGCCGGGTGGCCTTGTCGCGCGGGAAGCCGAACAGCTTCTGGAACACGAAGACCACGTACGACATCAGGTTGATCGGGTCGTTCCACACGATGACGATCCACGGGACGTCCGGCCTGACGTCCTCGTCAGCGGTGGGTCGTTCGGTCTCGACCGGGGCCGTCTGCGCCATCGGTCACCAGGGTACGGCCGCCGGCGCCGGGGCGGCGCGGTGGTCGCTCGAACCGCACGGCGAGCGCCACGATCGCGGCGAGGATCAGACCCGGCACCAGGACCCACAGCGGCCGCTCGACCCACCATCGTGCGGTGCTGTCCTGCTCGCGGCCGATCCCGAGCGGCCACAGCGCGAGGATCGCGATCAGGTACGCGGTCATGTGCCACAGGAACAGGGTCATGATCACGCCGTTGGTGAAGATGGTCGCCTTCCACGCTCCCGGCCGCTCGAGCCACCGCGTCACCGGCGGGCGGAGCAACATGACGAGGCCGATCGCCCAGACGGCGCCGAGGAGGAAGCAGATCGTCGGCGGGTACGCGTTCGAGATCCTCTCGACGTCGGTGCCGAGCAGGCTCTTGGGGTAGTGGCCGATGCCCGGGAACCAGTCGAATCGTGCGTCGCCAAAGGCCTCGAACACCCAGGGGTTCGTGAGGAGCACCAGACCCGCGAGCCCGCCCGCCGCCATCGCGACGTGCAGAGGCCGCGAGCGCAGGCGCCCCTCCGCAAAGAAGAACCCCAGCTGGTGGGGAAAGAGCAGGACCGGCACGACGTTGACGTAGCGGACCCCCCGGAGCCCGAAGCCGAAGCTCACGACGTCCACCACGACCACGCTCGCGGCCATCGCGATCGGCACCGCGACGCCGAACCGTCGGTGGAGCGCGATGAGGACGGGTGCCGCGACGACGACCAGGAGGTAGAAGCCCAGGAACCACAGCGGGCCGAACGGCAGCGTCTGCGCCGGCGGCAGCATCCCGCGCAGTAGGTGGGTGGTCCCCCAGATCTCCGGCCCCGCCGGCCGGCCCACGTCGCCGAAGTGGAGCCCGACCTGCACGACGACCCAGATACCGAGGAACACGGCCGACGGCCGGAGGAGCCGGGCCATCCGGCTGCGCACGAACGCTCCCGCATCCTCGCCTCGGCGGCGGACGGCGCCGTAGGCGGTGAGGTTCGAGAAGCCGCCCACGAAGAAGAAGATCGGCATCACCTGGAAGAGCCAGGTGCCCAGCCAGAGCCCGCTCGTCACCCCCACGGCGCTGGTCAGGTACACGAGCCCGCCGTCGCGGTGCACGATGCCGATGAACCAGTGGCCGAACACGACGGCGCAGATCGAGGCGGCGCGCAGCAGGTCGACGTACCGGTCGCGCGTCGCGGGGGTCGCGGCCGCGAGGGCGTCGACGTCGCGCATCGCGACGTCAGCGGTCGACGCGGACCACGAGGATGCAGATGTCGTCCGGCGCCTCGCCGCCGGGGTCGGCGACCGCCGCCGCGAGCCGGTCGACGGTCTCCTGCGCCGAGTTATCCCGGCATTCCGAGGCGAGCCGGAGGAGCGCGGCCTCGTCCAGCGGCGTGGGATGCCGCGAGTCGACGAGCCCGTCGGTGAAGAACACGACCTGATCCCCGGGCCCGAGCTCGATGGATCGATCCTGGATCGAGATGTCGTCGAAGACGCCGAGCAGCGATCCGGGCGCCCCGACCGTGGCCACGCCGCCGTCGCGTCGGATGACGATCGGTGCGGGGTGTCCGCCGCACGCAACCGTCAGGTGCACGAGCCCGTCGCCCCCGAGCCGGACCAGGCCGAGCGCGACCGTGCAGAATCGCTCGCCGTCCTCGCGGAGCATCACCCGGTTCAGGTCCTCCAGCGCTTCGCTGGGGGTGAACGGCGCGCGCAGCGCCGAGGCCCGCAACGTGTGCCGGGCCATCCCGGTGAGCGCCGCCGCCTCGACGCCCTTGCCGCAGACGTCGCCCACGACCACCTCCCACGCGTCCTCGCCCGCCTCGAACACGTCGTAGAAGTCGCCGCCGACCTCCGTGTGCGTCACGCCGGCGGGCTGATAGAACGCGCCCACCTGCAGGCCCGGGGTGTCGGGGAGCCGTCTGGGCAGGAGCGTCCGCTGCAGCGTCCTCGCGATGTGGCTCCGCTCCTCGTACAGGCGGGAGTTGTCCAGCGCGAGCGCGGCTCGGCGCGCGAGCTCCTGCGCGAGCTCGAGGTCCTCCTCGCCGAAGACCCGCCCGGATTGGGCCGAGGCGAACGTGATCGACCCGATCGCCTGGCCCCGGGCCTTGAGCGGGACGACCATGACCGATCGCAGGCCCAACTCCTGCAGCAACGAGCGTCGTTCCGGGTCGGTCATCATCCGTTCGAGCTGCTCGGGCGAGACCTCGGGATGGATCACCGGCTCGCCGGTCGCGATCACGTCGGCGACACCACCCTCCAGGGTGAGGTCCGGGGGGTAGCGGCGGCGATACTCGCGGACGAGGGCGACCCGGTCGGGATCGGCGTGGGCGACGGCCACCGACTGGATCGTCCCGTCGGCCTCGGCGAGGTCCACGCTGCACCAGTCGGCGAGCCGGGGCACGATCAGCCTCGCGATCTTGGCGAGCGTCCGCCGATAGTCGAGCGAGCCGCCGAGGATCACGCTCGCCTCGGCGAGGAACGCGACGCGGGCGTGCGCCTGCTCGACCTGCGCGCGCGCGGCTCGTTCGCTCTCGAACAACTTGGCCTGCAGCTCGTCCGCCCGCCGGCGCGGTGTGATGTCGCGGATGTAGCCCGTGAACAGCGTCTCGTCCGCGTCGGGAAGGTGCACGCGGACCACCGTGAGCTCGACGGGGAACTCGCCCCCGTCGGCCCGCATCGCGGTGAGCTCGAGCCGCCGGCCGAGCATCCGGCCGCGGCCCGACCGGCGAAAGCGCTGGAGCGCCTCCCGGTGTCGGTCGCGCAGCGACGGCGGGATCACCAGCTCGGCCAGCTCACGGCCGACGACCGCCCCCCGGTCGTAGCCGAACATCTCGGCCGCGGCGGCGTTCATCTCGACGATCGACCCGTGCTCGTCCATCGTGATGATCGCCTCGAGGGCCGACTCGAGGATCGCGGTCTTGCGGGCCTCGCTCTCGACCAGCTCGGTCTCGGTGGTTCGGCGCTCGAGGTACTGCCCGATCTGGGCGCCGGCCGCCCCCATCAGGGCCAGCACGTCCTCGTCCGGCTCGCGGATGCGGCGGCTGAAGAACTCGATCGCGCCGAGCACCTCCGCGCCGAGCGTGATCGGGAAGCCGAAGCCCGCGTGCAGTCCCTCCTCCAGGGCGAACGGGGCGCGCGGGAAGTTGTCGTCGAGCGCGACGTCGGGGATCCAGGCCGGACGCCCGGTGGCCCAGACCCGACCCGGGAGATCGAGCCCGCGCTCCATCAGGAACTCGCGGCTCTTGCGCAGGAAATGTGTGCCGGTCGGCCCGGTCGCCGTCCATCCGCCGACGTAGCGGAGCACCCGGTCGTCCTCGTCCAGTCGCCAGAGCGCGCCGACCTCCCACTCGAGTGCCTCGCCGATCGCCTCGAGCAGGCGAGGCGTGGCGTCCTCGACGGAGTGGGAGGTGGCGAGCACCCGGGCGATCGCGTACTGGACCGCGAGGCTTCGCTCCGCCTGCTTGCGCTCGGTGACATCGGCACACACACCGGCCATCCCGAAGGGACGCCCGGCCTCGTCGCGAAGCGTCCGGCCGCGGACGGCCAGCCACCGGACCACACCGTCCGCCTTACGGAGGATGCGATAGTCGATCTGGTACTCGCCGCCCTGTTCCATCGCCCGCTGGATCGAGGCGAGCATCCGACCGCGATCCTCCGGATGCATGTCCGCCTGGAAGTGTTCGAAGGTCCCCCCGAACGTGCCGGGCTCGAGGCCGTGGATCCGCTCGAGGCTCTCGGACCAGCGCACTGCCCCCGAGCGCATGTCCCAGTCCCAGGTCCCCATTCGCCCCGCCTCGAGCGCGATCAGGAGTCGCTCCTCGCTCTTGGCGAGCGCCGTCTGGGCGCGCTTGCGTTCGTTGATGTCGTGGGAGACGACCACCGTCCCGACGACCTCGCCCCGCTCGTCGCGGACCGGCGCCATGGCGAGCCGCACCCAGATCCGGCCACCACCCTTGCGCGGAGCGAGCCACTCGTCGTCCCATACCTCGCCCTCCCGCACCCGGCGCATGAGCACATCGGCGGCGGCGGCGTCGCCGTCGGCCGTCAGCAGGTCGGTGAGCCGCCTGCCGATCGCCTCCGAGGCGGGCCGCCCGAAGAGCCGCGTGGCGTGGTGGTTCCATCGCGTGACGATGCCGTCGACGTCCGAGGCGATCACGGCGGCCAGGGCCGCATCCATCAGGATCGGGTCGAACGACCCCGGCCAGCTCGACGAGGTCCCGGCAGTGGCCGAGTCCCCGTCGGCGCGGTCGATCTCGAACCAGACCGTCGTCGGGGCGCCCTCGCCGATACCCCACCGGGCCGCGACGTTGTCCACCAGCACGAGGCCCCACCCGCCGGTCTCACGGCGGTCTCGCGAGTCCGGGTAGACGAAGCCGGGCCCCTCGTCGATCACCTCCACGCGCACGAAGGCGGCGTCGACCGCAACCCTCAGAAGGATGCCCGCCCGCGGGCCCTTGGGGCCGTGTCGGACGGCGTTGGTCACGAGCTCGCTGGTGAGCAGCTTCGCGTTGTCCAGCGCGTGACCGTCGAGGGAACCGATCAGGTCGTCGAGCGCTCTCCGGGCCGCGCCCGCGGCCTGGGGCTCGGACCGAAAGCGCCGCTCAGCGACCGTTGCGGGCGCCGTCCGAGTGGGTTCGGTCGGCGCCGCCGGCTTCGACGTCCGCTGGGTCATCCACGATCTCCAGGCGCCACTCGAGCAGCGTAATCCGAAAC
>JBOGVL010000174.1:0-6433 GCA_050692535.1 Actinomycetota bacterium
GGCCCCCCGGCGCAGGAGCCGGACGGTCGCGCGTGCCCTGCCTGCGGCGCCTCCACCGGGAACCTCGCGGCGTTCTGCTGGCAGTGTTACCGGCCGTTCGGAGCCGCCGCCGCGGCTGGGGCCCCGGCAGGTCCGTACGCGGGCGGGCCCGCCGGCTACACGGGTTCGCCTCGCACCGCCGCCGCCGGCGGCCTTCGCGGGGCCGTGTACGCACCGTCGCCGCTGACGACGCCCTACCCGCAGCCGCGTCGACGCAGTCTCGGCGCCCTGGCCGGCGGGCTCGTGGTGACGCTCGCCGTCGCGGTCGGCGTCTTCCTGTTCCTGAACCGTGGGCCCGGCGTCGAGCTGCCCCCGGCCTTCGGCGGTCTCTCCCAGATCGTCGACCCGCAGGTCGAGGCGGCCATCGAGGCGTTCCGCGACGAGGCCGGCGTCGGCGGATTCACGACGGACATGGGCCTCTACGGCACCGCGGGCGTCCCGAGCGCGGGGCTGGTCTGGGTCGTCGATCCGAGCGCCCCCTCGGCCGATGCGGCCTTCACGGAGTTCGCCGGCGGCTTCAACGAGGGACTCGGGACGGGCTCGCTCGACGAGTCGCGCCGAACCACCGAGACCGTGGGCGGGGTCGCGTACGTCTGCGCGCCCGTCGTGGGGACCCCGCCGGCGAACCTGTGCCTGTGGGAGGACGACGAGGTCTACTGGATCCTGTTCGACCTGTCCGGAGCGCAGATGGGCGCGACGCGCGCACTCGCCGTCGCCGCCCACGACAGCGTCGTCTAGCCACTCACCCCGCCCTCCGGAACATCCGCGACGCCCGGCCGGTTGTCATCCTGCGTCGGTAGTCTGTCGACCCGTCGTCACCCTGGGAGGCTGGGTTGCCGCTGCTCGGTTTCGAAGGGGAGAACGCGCGCGAGAAGGTCGTTGTCCTGCTCACGATGTGCTTCGCGCTCGCGATGGTGATGCTGGACAACACGGTGGTGAACGTCGCCCTCCCCACGGTCAGCCGCGAGCTGGACGCCGGCGTCACCGACCTGCAGTGGATCGTGGACGGCTACGTGTTGGCCGTCGCGTCGCTGCTGCTCACGGGCGGGATCGTCGGCGACCGTTACGGGCGCAAGAAGACCTTCCTGGCCGGCCTCGTGCTCTTCACGACGGCGTCGTTCCTGTGCGGGATCTCCCAGAGCACGCTCCAGCTGATCCTAGCCCGGGCGCTGCAGGGCGTCGGCGCCGCGCTGCTCCTGCCGGGGACGCTCTCGATCATCACCGTGACCTTCCCCCCGCACGAGCGCGCCCGCGCGATCGGGCTGTGGGCGGGGGTGTCGGGGCTCGCGCTCGCGCTGGGCCCGACCGTCGGCGGGCTCATGGTCGAGCACCTCGGCTGGGAGTCGGTGTTCTTCCTCAACGTGCCCGTCGGCATCGTTGCCTTCTTCGTCGCGACGCGCACGGTGCGCGAGTCGGTCTCGTCGGAGCAGCGGTACCTGGACGTCCCAGGCCTCGCGCTCGGCACCTCGGCCCTGTTCCTCGTGACCTACGGCCTGATCGAGGCAAACCAGAAGGGATGGACCGACCCCACGATCGTCGGGTCGCTCGTCGCGTCCGCCGTGTTCGTCGTGGCGCTCCTGGCGTGGGAGCTGCGGACGCCCAAGGCGATGATGCCGCTGCACCTGTTCCGGATCCCCGCATTCTCCGCCGGCAACACCGTCGCGTTCAGCGTGTCGTTCGGCATGTTCGCGACGTTCTTCTTCCTCAGCCTCTACATGCAGAACATCCACGGGTACTCGGCGTTCGAGGCGGGCGTCCGCTTCCTCCCCATGACCCTGGCGATCATCGTGACGGCGCCCGCCGCCGGTCGGTACGCGCAGCAGCACGGATCGCGGATCCCCATGACCTACGGCCTGATCCTCGCCGGCGGCGGCCTGCTGATCCTTTCGCGGCTCTCGGTGGACACGTCGTACGTGCTGATGCTCCCGGTGTTCGCGGTGATGGGGCACGGCATGGGTGCGACGATGGCGCCGATGACGTCCGCGGTGATGAACTCGGTCGGGCCCGCGCGGGCGGGGCTCGGCTCGGCGATGACCAACACCTCCCGCGAGGTGGGCGGCGTGTTCGGGATCGCGCTGCTCGGCACGATCCTCACGACGCGGCTGCGCGACACGCTCGAGCCGGCGCTGCAGACGATCGGCCTGTCGCCGCAGCAGCAGGCGACCGTGGCCGAGGCCGCCGGCCGAGGCGTCGTCGACCCGTCGCTGCTCGCCGGGCTCCCGGCGGGCAGCCGGGCCGCCGTGGTGGACGCCTTCCGGCAGTCCTTCATGAGCGGGTTCCGGATCGCGCTGATCGTCGCCGGGCTCGTGCTGCTGGTGGCGGCGCTCGTGGCCAATCGGTTCATCCCCGGTCGCGCGGAGGCCAGGGTCGTGACCGCGGAGGCGGCCGCCACCCGGACGCCCGCAGTGGAGGTCTAGGCTTGGCGGCGGGAGGAAGCGACATGAGCGACGACCAGGACGTCATCGATCGGATCGAACAGCTCGCGCACGAGGAGCACTCGCTGTTCGAGAAGGAATCGCGCGGCGAGGCATCCACCGGCGAGCGCGCCCGGCTGAAGGAGATCGAGGTCCGCCTCGACCAGTGCTACGACCTGCTGCGGCAGCGCCGGGCCCGTCGCTCCGCCGGGCTCGACCCGGACGGGGCCGCCGTCCGCGACGAGGGAACGGTCGAGGGCTACCTCGCCTAGCTCGCCCGCACCGCCCGGTGCAGCACGACCGGCGCGGAGAACCCCTTCAGCTCGACCTTGCCGACCTCGTCGAATCGCACGCCGTCGGTCGCCGACACCTCGACGACCTCGGTCGTGACGAGGACCTCGGAGGGACCCGCCCTCGCCGAGATCCGGGCGGCCATGTTCACCGTCCGCCCGAAGTAGTCGCCGTCCTGCTGCACGACGGGGCCGGCCGCCAGACCGACGTGCGCGGGCGGCAACCCCGCCGCCGGGGTGCGCTCCACCATCTCCAGCGCGGCGACCACGGCCTCGCCCGGGTCGCGGAACCAGAACATGACGCCGTCGCCGAGCCACTTCACCGGGAGCCCGCCGTGATGCTGGGACGTCCCCTGCGCCAACCGGCCGAGCGCTCCGGCGAGCTCGGCCGCGGCCTCGTCGCCTTGCTCCTCGGTCAGGCGCGTGTACCCCGAGAGGTCGAGGAAGCACATCGCCGGCGGGCGCTCGAGGCGCCGGTGGACGCCCATCTTCTCGAGTGACTCCTCGATGTTGACCACGAGCCCGTCGACCCAGGCGTGCTCCTGCTGGCGGTGGTACATGTGCAGGAAGGCGCGGTCCATGAACTCCGTGTAGCTCGCGCCGAACTCGGAGGCCGCCTGCATCATCTGCGCGTAGTTCATGCCGCTCGCCAGGAGCGGCCGCTCGAGACGCTCGCGGTACCACGTGCCCTCGGCCTGCACGATCCGCCGCAGCGATTCGCCGTACACGCGGATCATGCGAAGGAGGGCCTCGTCGTCGGGCTCCCACATGCGCGTGAACGCGAAGACGCGCAGGAGCTCGAGGTCGTCGTCGCGCACCAGGTCCCCGGCGGCCGGCGGCGCGAGGCCGAGCGCCTCGTTCGTCCGCTGGATCAGCTCGACCGAGAGGCCGAGCTCGGCCCCGACCTCCTCGTAGGTCCGCTCGCCCAGCGGGGCCCACGCGTACTGCGGGAGGTCAAGGAACGCGAACGTCAGCCGGCCGGACTCGATCGCCTTCGCGATCCCGTCCATCGGGACGCCGCCCCGCTCGCACGATCGCGCAAGTCGGATCCGCGCGACGTCGCGCGGCGGGTAGGCCCCGTCCTCGGGCACCAGGATCCCGAGCTCCGTGTACCGCCCGACCGTCTCGACGTCGACGCCCGACCGCTCGGCGAGCTCCTCCGCCGTCAGCGGCGTCGCGTCGGCGCTCATCGGGCGGGCACCGCAGGGTCGGCGAACCCGGCCCGCTTGTGTTCGCCGTCGCAGAACGGCTTGTTCCGCGACCTCCCGCACCGGCAGAGCGTCTGCCGGGTCCGCACCTCGTACGCCGCGCCGTCCTCCGAGAGGACCGGGATGCCCCCGCGCACCCAGTAGGAGGCATCCGGCTCGACGCCGATCGACGGTTCGAGGACCGGCTCGACGGTCGTCGTGGGATCCGCGTCCTCCGCGAACTCCAGACGCCCGCTCGGGCAGTGATGCACCATGCCGGTGAACTCCTCCCGGGCCTCCGGATCCGAGGCCTCCTCGGCCAGCGCCCAGACCGTCGTCCGGAGGTTTGTGCAGAACCCGGCATGGGTGCACAGCGACCGGTCGTCGTACAGCACCACGCCGACACCCTCCCAGGGTTCCCGGCGGTCCGCGATGGGCCCCCGGTCCGCCGTCTCGGTGCCGTCGAACCCGATCGTCTCGCACGCGCCGTCGCAGAACGGCTTCGCCGCCGACGCGCCGCACCGGCACAGGTCGTAGGTCTCCGCGGTCTCGAAGTCGGGGCCCTCGTCCCAGTGCGTCGGCTCCCCACGGTCGGTCTGCACGATCGCGGTTCGGAGCAGGGGCACGCCGCCGTGGACGCGGTATGGCCCGTCGGTACGCACGACGATCCGGACGTCGGAATCCTCCACGACCGCCGAGTCTACGCGGAGCCCTCCGGTGCGGTGAGCGCCCGACGGAACACGGCGCTCGCGACGACGATCAGCGCCGCCGCGTAGACGGCAAGCACGGTCAGCTCGGGCAGGATGTCGCCGATCGTGCCGCCGCGGCGCTGGACCTCGTCGAACGCGTCCATCGCCCACGCGTGCGGTGTGACGTGCGCGACCGTGACCATGACCGGCGGGAACAGCGCGATCGGGACCATGCACCCCCCGAGCGCCGCGAACCCGAGGCCGATGAACACGCCGAGCCCGCTCGCCTGCTCCTCGTTCCGCAGACTCGACCCCATGAGCATTGCGGCACCGGTCCCGACGAGCGAGAACAGGACGATGATCGCGATCCCGCTCGCCGGGTCCCCCCAGTCCACACCGAACAGCAGCAACGTCCCCGCGAAGATCAGCGCGCCCTGGGTGAACGCGATCCCGAACCGCCCCAGGCCCTCGCCCACCAGGATCGTCCCGGCGGATGTGGGCGACGCGAGCATCCGGCGTGACGTCCCGAGCCGGCGCGACTGGATCAACATCGAGGAGGCGGCGAGTGAGTTGACGAACACGAACAGGACCAGCTCCTGCGCGGCGCCGTAGTCGAAGTCCCCGACCCGCTCCTCGAGGCCGGCGACCCTCGAGGTCACGCGCACGGCGGGCATCGTCGCCGCGAGCATCCGGGCGCGCCCAAGCGCCTCGTCGAAGGGCGCCAGGCCTTCGGACTCGAGGAACCGAGCCGCGCGAAGGACGGTGGCCTGCCCCGCGAGCACCGCCTCCACGGCGGGCCCGACCTGAGCTCCCGCGCCGGCCGGCCGGGCGATGAACGGGAGGGCCACGGTCTCGCCGGATCGAACCCGCGCGTCGTAGCCGCGCACGACCACGAGCCCGGCGTCCGCCTCGCCACGCTCGACGGCGTCCGTCAGCTCCTCGCGGTCCCGGAACGCCCGCACCTCGATGTCGTGCTCGTCCTGGAGCCGGCGGACCAGGTCGGCGCCGAGCGGTCCGCTGTCGCTCGAGACGACACCGACAACGGGCGTGAATCCCGAGCCGAAGACCGCTCCGATCGCGAGGATCAGCAGAAACGGGAACACCAGGAAGAAGAAGACCCCGATCCGGTCGCGAAAGAGAGGCGCCGCAGGTTCATCCAGCCGATCGCGAGCGCCTTCACTTCGCCATCAGACCCTTCGCGCGGCGGACGGCGATCCCGCCGGCAACGGCCGTGAACACCAGCAGCGCCACGATCGGTCCCAGGATGTCGGCCACCGTGGCGCCGCCCGCCAGATCCTGGAACCCGCGCATCATCCACGCCTGCGGCGTCAACAGGCTGAGCGTCGACAGGAACGACGGACCCTGCGAGATCGGGAAGAAGGTGCCGCCGAATAGCCCGAGCACCACGGTCACCAGCGACGTGTAGCCGGCGGCCTGGGCCGAAGTCTTCGCCAGCGTTGCCACGAGCGCCGTGACGGCCACGGCCGACGCCACGCCCGCGAGCACCATCGACGCTACCCCGGCCGGCTCGCCCCAGTCGGCACCGATGAACGCCGACGTGGCAGCCACGAGCGCCGTCATGCTCACGAGCCCGACCACGAACCCCGCGAACACCTTGCCCCCGAGGATCCACGCGCGCCGCAGCGGCGCGACGAGCAAACGGGCGAGCGTCCCGCCCTCGCGCTCGTCGAGCAGGCTCCGGACCCCGAACTCGACCGTGAAGAACACGAAGAACACCGCCATGCCGATCGCGAAGAAGGTCGACGAGGACAAGTCGTCCCCTGCCGCCGCGCTCCGGTCGAGCACGGCGACGC
>JBOGVL010000175.1:0-6375 GCA_050692535.1 Actinomycetota bacterium
GCGCCCGGCGTCGACCACGGCCCACAGCTGGCCGTCCCAGTGCAGGATGAGCGCCTCCTCGAGCGACGCGACGGGATCGCCGGTGAACCCGACGACCCACACGTCGTCCGGCGCGATCGCGGCGACGCCGCTCAACACGCCGGTCACGTCCTCGGGCAACACGACCTCCAGCCAGGCGGTGCCGTCGTAGTGGAGCACGAGGGGTCGGTCGCCGAACCCGCTCGCCGTCCTGCCCACCGCCCACACGTCGTTCGGCTCGGCGGCGTCGACCGCGAGGAGCTCGTTGATCTGGCTCCCCGGGTTCGGGCCCTCCTCCGCCGTCCACGCGGTGCCGTCCCAGCGTTCGATGAGCACCGCGAGCGGCGCCTCGGGATCGCCCGAGCCGCCGACGGCCCAGGCCTCCGCGGAGGAGAGGGCCGTCACGTCCGAGAGCAGGTTCGAGCTCTCGCCGGGATCGGCCGTCTGCGCGATCTCCCAGGTCGGGGTGCAGATCGGGGCCGGCTCCGTCGAAGGCGTCGGGCTCGGCGACACGGGAGGAGGGTCGTCGCCGTCGCCGACGGCCTCGACGCCGGCCATCACGCCGAGGCCGAGGCCCAGCGTCACCATCGCCGCGATCACGCCGTTGAGGGCCGCCCGCCGGTGCAACGAGTCGATGTTCATGCCAGCATCGAGGGCGGGCGTTTGCGAGGGCGCTCCGACGCCCGATACCCTCGGCCTCCTGTGGGAGCGTTCGAACGCGACGTCGTCATCATCGGGGGAGGCCACAACGGCCTCGCGTGCGCAGCCTACCTTGCGAAAGCCGGCCTGGACGTGCTCGTCCTGGAGAAGCGCGACGTGCTCGGCGGCGCCGCGACGACCGACGAGCCCTGGCCCGACTACCGGGTCTCGAGCGCCTCGTACGTGGTGTCGCTCATGCCGCCGCGGATCGTCCGAGAGCTCGACCTGAAGCGGTTCGGCTACCGGGTCTCGATCATCACGCCCGACTACTTCGTCCCGTTCCCCGACGGCTCGACGCTCACGCTGTGGGGCGACACGACGCGCGACGTCCAGAACATCGCGAAGCTGAACGAGCGCGACGCCGAGGCCTACGTCGCGTTCGACCGCTACTTCGACCGCGTCGCCCGCCTGCTCAAGGAGCTGCTCTTCGTCGTCCCGCCCAACATGAACCTGCGCGACCTACCCAAGTGGGCGACGACGGCCGGGCGTTTCCGCAAGTGGAGCGGGCGCGACGTGCACGAGGCCGTGCGCCTGTTCACGATGAGCGCCGCCGACTTCCTGGACGAGTGGTTCGAGGACGATCGAGTCAAGGGCGCGCTGGCGACCCAGGCGATCATCGGCGCGTGGTGCGGCCCGATGACGCCCGGCAGCGCGTACGTCCTGATGCATCACTGGATCGGCGAGATCGACGGCCACCCCGGCGCGTGGGGCTGGGTGCGAGGCGGGATGGGCGGCGTCGCGGACGCGATGGCCCGCGCGGCGCAGGCCGCCGGCGCCGAGGTCCGGACCGACGCGGAGGTCGACCGTGTCGCGATCAATGCGAGCGGCCGCGCGGTCGGCGTGGCGCTCATGGACGGATCGCTGATCCGGGCGCAGCGCGTCGTGTCCTGCGCGCATCCGGTGACGACGTACCTCACCCTGGTCGGAGCGGAGCGCCTGCCCGGCGACGTCGTCCGCGACGTCCGGCGATACCGGTCGCGGTCGGGGTCGGTGAAGGTGAACGTCGCGCTCTCGGACTTGCCCGAGTTCCCCTCGTGGGATCAGGACGGGGAGCCCCACAAGGGCCTCGTCGCCGTGTCGCCCTCGATCGCCTATCTCGAGCGGGCCTGGGACGACGCCAAGTACGGACGGATGTCCGAGCATCCCTACATCGAGGCGGTGTTTCCGACGGCGCACGAGCCCGAGGGTCTGGCCCCCGACGGCAAACACCTGCTGCTCGGGTTCGCGCAGTACGGCCCGTACGAGCTGGCAGAGGGCTCGTGGGACGACGGCGGCCGCGACGAGTTCGCGCGGCGCGCCCTTGCGGCGCTCGGCGAGTACGCGCCCAAGCTTGAGGACTCGATCGAACACGTCGAGGTGTTGGCGCCGAGGGACATCGAGCAGCGGTTCGGCCTGGTCGGCGGGAACATCATGCAGGGCGAGCTCACGCCCGATCAGATGTTCACGTTCCGCCCGATCCCGAACTACGGCGACTATCGCTCGCCCGTGGCCGGGATGTATCTGTGTGGCTCGGGCACACATCCGGGTGGGGGCGTGATGGGGGTTCCCGGTCGTAACGCCGCGAGCGTGATCCTGCGCGACCACAAGCGCGGCGAGTTCGTCGACCGCATCAAGAACCTTGGTCGATGATGCGGGCGGCTGCGCCCGACGGTCGATGATGCGGGCGGCTGCGCCCGACGGCCGCTGATGCTGGCCGAGCTCGCGGAGGCCGTGCGCTCGCGGCGGGTCTCGGCCGTCGAGCTGGTCACGGTGTCCCTCGAGCGCATCGACCGGCTCGACGCCGCGATCAACGCCGTGACGATGGTGCGCCCGGAGCAGGCCCTGGCGGAGGCCGCCGCCCTCGACGAGCGCGGACCCGTCGGGCGGCTCGCGGGGCTGCCGCTCCTCGTCAAGGACACGACGGACGCGGCCGGGATGGTCACGACGTTCGGCTCGCGCACGATGCTCGGCCGCCCGCCGGCCGCGAGGAGCGAGATCACCGTCGAGCGGATGGTGGCCGCCGGGGCGGTCATCGTCGGGCGCACGAACGTCCCCGAGTTCGCCTTCCAGGGCTGGACCGACAACGACGTCTACGGCGCGAGCCGCAACCCGTGGGGGCTCGCCTGGTCGCCGGGCGGTTCCTCGGGCGGCTCCGGAGCCGCGATCGCCGCCGGACTGGCGCCGCTGGCCACCGGGACGGACGGCGGCGGCTCGATCCGGACGCCGGCCGCGTTCTGCGGGATCGTCGGGCTGAAGCCGACCGCGGGGCTGGTGGGACGCCGCCCGATCCCGTCCTGGCTCGAGGTCTCGACTCATGGCCCCCTGACGCCGACGGTCGCCGACGCCCGGCTGCTGCTCGACGTCATGCGCGGGCCCGTGGAGGGCGACCCGTCGGCCGCGCCGGCGTGGACCTACCGGGCCGGCATGCCCAGCCGCGTGTTCGCGACCCCGCGAACACGGGACTACGGCCCGCTCCCGCCCGATGTCGACGCGCCGTTCCGCGCGGCGCTCGAGGCGATCGAGCGCGACCTCGGCCTGCCGGTCGTGGAGATCGGGCCGGCCGACCTGTTCCCGACCGCCGGCGTGACCGGAGGCGAGACTCGGGACGACTGGTACGTGACGGTGACCGTCGAGGAGCTGCACTGGCTGGGACGCTCGTGGGTGGAGTCGCACCTGACCGAGTTCAGCGCGGCGTTCCGCCACGAGATGGAACAGGCCTTGACCTTCACCGTCGAGGACTACCTCGCGGCGCGGCTGCGGCGGTTCGCCTACACGGCGGATCTCGATCGGCTGCTGAGCGACGACGCGGTCCTCGTCTGCCCGACCCACGGGTACGAGGGATGGCTCGCCGACGGCACGCTCCCTGGATCGGATCGGCCGGCCTTCGGGGACGGGTACAACACCGGCGAGTTCAACCTCAGCGGACATCCCTCGATGTCGGTGCCGGCGGGGCTGTCGGGCAACGGCCTCCCGTTCGGCCTGGAGGTGACCGGCCCGCGGTGGCGCGACGACCTGGTGCTCGAGTTCGGCGCCGCGTGGGAGCGTGCCCGTCCCTGGCCCGGCGTGGCCCCGGGCTACGAGCCGTTCGCCGCCGCGTAGCCGCCGCTCGCGTCGTGTGTCTCGTCGCCGGCGAGCGCCGGCGTGAACACGCAAACGAGCCGCGACGGTGCCGTGGCGCGCAGCACGTGGTGGTCGTGCGCGTCGAGGGCGTACACGGTGCCGGGCCCGATGACGTGGCGGGCGCCGGTCGACAGAACCTCGAGCTCGAGCTCGCCCTCGATGCACAGGCACGCCTCGAGGTGATGGCGATACTCGAGCTCGATCTCCATCCCCTGCTCGATCGTCGTCTGGGTGAGGGTGAACCCCATCCGGTCGGCACGGGTCAACATCCGGAGGCTCCGCCACCTGTCGCCGCGCACGTCGGACGTCGTTCCCTCGACCTCGGCGGCGGTGCGGACGATCATCGGTGACCTCCTCCTTCCCCGGGGTGGTCCCGGAACTCGTCGACCAGCAGGTCCATCAACAGGCCGTCGCGTCACGTGCCGTCCGGCACACCGCGTCGCAGGGCCAGCCGCGGGCCGCGCAGGTTGTTCGGCATCGGGCTACGGACCGAGGTTGTAGCCGAGCCGGCGGGGGAGGCTCGCCACGAATCTCGTGAGCGGGTCGACCCACCTCCCCGCGTCCTCGAGGTCGTCCTTGTGCCGGATCGCCGCGTTCGCGACCAGCATCCCGGGCGAGCGGATCGGCTCCGGCGGGAACCGCTTGGGCTCGCGGCCGACGACGCCCAGCCGCGTGAAGCCGTCCTCGGCATGCGTCGCGAGCGCGGCGAGGATCTTCCCGCCCAGATGGGAGGGGCCGACGCCGTTGCCGGTGTAGCCGAGCCCGTAGTGGACGTTGCCCGGCTCGAGGGACCCGTAGAAGGGCATCGTGGAGCCGGACACGTTGATCGGCCCCCCCCAGGCCGCCTCGATCGGCACGTCGGCGAAGGTCGGGAACATCCGGACGAGATCGTCGGCCACGCGACGGGCGTATCGGTCCATGTAGTCGTAGCGGTGGTCGATGCTCCTCGCGAGGTCGGGCTGGAGCCCGCCGAGGCCGAAGGCGATCCGTCCGTCCGGCGTCGTTCGGAGATAGTGGATCGAGGAGCGAAGGTCATAGATCGACTCCCCGCCGGTCCAGCCCAGCTCCTCGAGCCGTTCTGGCGCCGGCGCGGTGATCACGATGTACGAGCCGCGGACGGTGAGCCTCGGCTTGAAGGCCCTCCACCACGTCGCCCACGCCCCGAGCCCGATCACCGCGTCCCCCGCGCGGACGATCCCGCCCGGCGTCTCCGCGATCGCCGGCCGCCCGAACCCGAACCCCCGGACCCGCGTGCCCTCGAAGATCCGCACGCCGTGATCGAGGAGGACGCGGCGGAGGCCGCGCGCGAGCCGCGCCGGCTGGACGGTGCCCGAGTCGCGGATGAACAGGCCCGATCCGAACCGCGGCGAGGCGCACCGCGCCCGGATCTCCTCGGCCGACAGCGCCGCGAACTCGTCCTCGACCCCCAGCCGGCGGGCGTCTGCCAACAGGCCGTCCCAGCCGCGCTCGTGGGTCGGGTTCGTGGCGACGCCCAGCTGTCCTCCCAGGCGGAACCACGCGTCGACGCCCTGGCGTTCGCACCATGTGCCGATCTCGATCGGCGACCGGCCCACCGTCATCAGGAGCTCCATCGCGTCGGCGTCGCCGTAGGTCCGCACGACGTCGCCGAGGTGGCTCCACCAACCATCGCAGAACCCGCCGTTGCGGCCGCTCGGGCCGCCCCCGCAGATGTCGGCCTCCAGCAGCACGACGTCGAGGCCGGGGTCGCGTTCCTTCAGGAACCACGCCGTCCACATCCCGGTGTACCCACCCCCCAGGATCACGACGTCGGCGGTGACGTCCCGGTCCAGCGGCGGACAGGGTTCGCCGGCGAACTCGGGCTGCGCGAGCGCCTCCTCGAGCCACCACGAGCGCAGCGCCGGACGTGGCGCGTCGAGCATGAGTCCTCTCTTTGCCTGCTGGTATGGTGCGAGGCCCATTCTGACCCATGGTTCAGGAGGCGACCTCGATGAGCGCGGAACGGGCGAGGAGCCGGCCGAGGAGCTGGGAGGTCACGGAGGGCCCCGAGCGCGCCCCCGCTCGGGCGATGCTCCGCGCGGTTGGGTTCTCGGAGGACGACTTCGGCAGGCCGCAGGTCGGCGTCGCGTCGTCGTGGAACGAGGTGACCCCCTGCAACTACCACCTCGACAAGCTCGCGGCGCTCGCCAAGGAGGGCGTGCGTCAGGGCGGCGCCGTCCCGATCGAGTTCACGACGATCGCGGTGTCCGACGGCATCGCGATGGGACACGAGGGCATGAAGGCCTCGCTGATCAGCCGCGACGTGATCGCAGACTCGGTCGAGCTCGTGATGCACGCCGAGCGGATGGATGCGCTCGTCGGCATCGCCGGGTGCGACAAGTCCGAGCCCGGGATGTTGATGGCGATGGCCCGGCTCAACCTGCCCTCGGTCTACCTGTACGGCGGCACGATCCTCCCGGGCACCTACCGGGGCCGCGACATCACGATCCAGGACGTGTTCGAGGCCGTGGGGGCGCACGCGAAGGGCGCGATGAGCGACGAGGAGCTCCTGGCCGTCGAGCGCGCGGCGTGCCCCACGAC
>JBOGVL010000176.1:0-6294 GCA_050692535.1 Actinomycetota bacterium
CGGCCTTCGGGTTCGAGACGAGCCTCGGCCCGAGCGTCACCGATCCCGGCACGTCGGTCCTCCGGCTCGACTACGCCCGTCCGGGAAGCCCGTGGCCGGTCCGCCTCGTCCTCGACGAGCTCGTGGAGGTCGGCGACGGCCAACATCTCGGGCAGGCGCTGGTGTCCTGGCGCGGCCGGTACCGCCGGGCGGCCTGGTTCGCGCTCGAGCGCCCCGGCTAGGTTCAAGACCCGGCGCCCCCGGGTCGATGCCCTACTGATGCCGTCGGAGGTCGATCTCAGCACGGCCACCGCCGCCATGCGGCGCGTGGCGGACAACGTCGGGCGGGTCATCGCCGGCGCCCGCGACCAGGTGGAGGCCGCCGTCGTCTGCCTCTTCGCCGAGGGCAACCTGCTGCTCGAGGGCGTTCCGGGGGTCGGCAAGACGATGCTCGCGCGGTCGCTGGCCGCCTCGATCGACGGGACGTTCCACCGCGTCCAGGCGACGCCGGACCTCCTGCCCTCGGACCTCACCGGCGTCTCGATCTACGACCAGTCGACCGGCCAGTTCCGGTTCGTCCCCGGGCCGGTCTTCGCCAACGTCGTCCTCGTGGACGAGATCAACCGCACGACCCCCCGCACCCAGTCGGCCTTGCTGGAGCCGATGGAGGAGCGTCAGGTCACGGTCGAGAACGTCACCTATCCGCTCCCGCGCCCCTACCTGGTGGTCGCGACGGAGAACCCCGTCGATCAGCACGGCACGTACCCGTTGCCGGAGGGCCAGCTGGACCGGTTCACGATGACCGTCTACGTCGGCTACCCGGACGACGTCTCGTCGGGCGAGATCGTGCGGCGCCAGCTGCTCCGGCATCCGATCGACGAGCTCGCGCCCGTCGTCGCCGCCGCCGAGGTCGTCGACCACCAGCACGCGGTGCGCTCCGTCCACGTCGAGGACACCGTGGTCGACTACGTGGTCGCGCTTGCGAAGGCCACCCGGGACCACGCCGACATCCTCCTCGGCGCCTCGCCTCGCGCGATGGTGTCGCTGACGCGGGCGGCGCAGGGGCACGCGGCGATGCAGGGGCGGGCGTACGTGCTCCCGGACGACGTGAAGTCGATCGCCACCTCGGTGCTCGCGCACCGGCTCGTCCCGCGCAGTCGTGGCACGGTCGCGACCGGCACCGCTCGCGACGTGGTGCGCGAGCTGCTCGAGCGGGTCCCGGTGCCGCGCGGCGCCTCGCGCTAGTGCCTCGGCCCCGCCGGCGCGCGTTCGCCCTCGCGGGCGGCGCGATCCTGCTCTTCGCGGTCGGGACGAGCGTCCAGGCGGGCTGGTTGCTGGTCCTCGCGTCGTGCCTGCTGGGGGTCACGGTCGCCGGGTTCGTCCTCCCGGGCCGGATGGTTGCGGGGGTGGGCCTCGAGCGGCGGGCGCCGGCGGAGGCGTTCCAGGGCCAGGAGGTCCGCGTCGCGCTCATCGTGTCGAACGGGTCGCGCGGCGCCCGCCTGGCGCTCGACCTGCGCGACGAGCACCTCGGGACGGTCCGGGCCTTCCTGCCGAGGCTCGCGCCCGGTGATCGGGCGATCGTGCAGACGACGCGCTCGGCGGCGCGTCGCGGGGTCCACGAGGCCTCGGACGTCGTCGTGGCCTCTTCCGCCCCGTTCGGCGTCGCAGAACGCCGGCGGCGGATCGCCGTGCCGAGCGCCACGGTCGTGTACCCGCGGCTCGTCCGGCTCGGCGAGCTGGATTTCCTCGAGTCCTCTCCCACGCCCGAACGTGCGATCCACTCCGCGCCGCGTCGCGGGACCGGGCCCGACTACCTGGGCATCCGCGAGTACCGCGTCGGCGACTCGATGCGGCACGTTCACTGGCCGTCGACGGCCCGGCACGGCGTCGTGATGGTCCGCGAGTTCGAGCGGGAGCAGACGCGCCGGCTCGTCGTCGTGATCGACTCGGTCGCCGACCTCGGCGCGGAAGGCCCGACGCCGCTGGACCGGTGCTGCTCGGTGGCGGCCTCCGTCGCGTTCGCGGCGCACGGCGCCGGCCAGGGGGTTCGTCTGGTCTCGGCCGTCGGCGGGGAACCGTTCTCGATGTCGCGGGCGGAACCCGCGTCGACGCTCCGCTGGCTCGCCGAGCTCCGGCCCGGCGGCGGCCTGTCGATGGGGGCGCTCGTAGATCGGCTGGGGGAGGAGGTCCTCGGCGCGGCGACGCTCCTGCTCGTGATGCCGACGTGGCGGGCCAACGACCCCCGGTCGGTCGCCGAGGCGATCGGGGACCTGGTGGTGCGCGCTCCGCGCGTCGCCGTCGTCCTCGTCGAGGTCCACACGTTCGAGAACGCCCGCCGGGTCCCGCACCTGGACCCCCGCCGGGTCGGCGAGCTCGAGGACGCGCTCCGCGCGGCCGGCGTCCTCGTCTTCCGGCTGTCCGCGGCCGACGACCTCGCGGAGGCGCTCGGGCGCTCGCCGGCGGAGGTGATCTCGTGAACGCCGCGATCGCGGCCCGGCTCGCGAGGACTCACGGCGAACCGGAGGACTCGCGCCTCCTGCGGGTCGTGGTGGCGCTCATGGTCGAGATCTCCGTGCTCGCCGTCGTCGTCCAGGGGGCCGTCGACGCGACGACCGCGGCGGGGGCCCTCGTGCTGGTTCCGGTGGGGTACACGTTCTCCTACTCGCGGCGGCGGAGGCCGTCGATCGCGACCAAGCTCGCGCTCGCGGCAGCGTTGCTGGTAGCCCTCGGCTCGTTCCTGCGCGGGGTCGAGGGCGCACGCTCGTTCGACGACGCGCGCCAGCCCCTCGCGTCGCTCTTCCTCTGGGTGCAGGTCCTGCACTCGTTCGACGTCCCCCGCCGACGCGACCTCGGGTTCTCCGCGGTCTCGAGCCTGATGCTGATGGCCGAGGCGGGCGCCCTGTCGTTCGGCACCGGGTTCCTCGTGTTCCTCGTGCCGTGGTTGGCGGTCGCGGCCGTGTACCTGTTCCTCACCGTGGGACCGCGCCCGGACGAGACCCCACGGGTCGTGGAGATCCGCCGTGCCGCCGGCCGACGGAGCTCGCACGATGCGCTCGGCGTCGCCCGCACCGCGGCGGCGTGGGCGGCGGTGGCCGGCGTGACGATCGCGGCCGTCTTCGTGGCGCTGCCCCGGCTTCCGGGCGTGAACCTCGCGATCCCGCCGTTCCGGGCCGACCGCGCGACCGTCGTCCCCGAGTTCGAGGGCCAGGTGGTCAACCCCGGTCTGTCCGTCGGGGCGGACGGGGTGCCCGAGTTCTCCGACCTCGCGTACCCGGGGTTCAGCTCGAGCGTCGACCTGCGCTCGCGCGGCCGGCTCTCGGAGCGAATCGTGCTGCGGGTCCGGTCGCCGCAGGCCGCGCTCTGGCGTGGGCTGGCCTACGACACCTACGACGGCACGCGATGGACGGCCTCCAACGAGACCGTCGTGGCGCTCGGCCGCGCGTTCGACGACAGCTTCGGCGTGCCGCCACCGATCGAGGGCCAGGGGCTCGCCCCGACGCAGCGAGTCCTCTCGACGTTCTACGTCCAGACGGACCTGCCGAACGTCGTGTTCGGCGCCTTCCGGCAGGACCAGGTGTACTTCCCTGCCTCCGCGGTGACGGCCGACGCCTACGGGTCGATCCGCTCGCCGATCCTGCTCGAGGAGGGCGTCGTGTACTCGGTGATCTCCGAGATCCCCGCGGCGGCGCCCGAGCTCCTGCGGGCGACCGAGACGGTGCCGGCGGAGCTCGACGAGGCGCTCGGGCCCTACCGGCAGCTGCCGGAGGGCCTGCCGGTTCGCGTGGTGCGCCTCGCCGAGCGGATCACGGCGAGCGCGCCGACGACCTACGACGCGGTCGTCGCCGTCGAGTCGTGGCTGCGGCGGAACACCCGCTACAACCTCGACGTGCCGCCGGACCCGCCGGGGGTCGACGCCGTCGACCACTTCCTGTTCGAGCGGCGCGAGGGCTTCTGTGAGCACATCGCCAGCTCGATGGCGATCTTGCTGCGAGCCGTCGGGATCCCGACCCGGCTCGTGACCGGCTTCGGGCCGGGGGACCGCAACCCGTTCACGGGCTACTGGGACGTGCGTGCCTCCGACGCCCACGCCTGGGTCGAGGTCTTCTATCCCGGGGCGGGCTGGATCGCCTACGACCCGACGTTCGGCGTGCCGGAGGCCGATCCGGGCGTCGCCGGGCGGTTCATCGCGCCGGAGGTGCTGCGCGCGCTCGGCCGGTTCTTCTCGGCGGCGATCCCCGAGCCCGTCCGGGAGGGCGCGAAGGCGATCGGCCGGGCGATCGCCGCGGTCGCCCGTGCGTGGCCCGTCGTGGTCTTGGCCATGGCCGTTTCGGCTGCCGCGCTGATCCTTCTCCGGCGGCGGGCGCACCGATCGCTCGGTCCGTCGCCCCGGGGCGCCGCCCGGGCGTTCGCCGAGCTGGAGGCGGCGATGGCCGCGCGCGGCCACCCTCGCGCCGACCACCAGACGGCGCGCGAGTTCCGCCGATCGCTTCGGCCCTTCCTGGCCGCGGACGAGCGCGCGGACGTCGACCTCGTGGTCCGGCTCTTCGAGCGCGACCGCTTTTCGGAGGAGCCGCTGACCGAGGAGGACGTGGGCCGCGCGCTCGAGGCCGCCCGTCGCCTCGAGCCGGCGTCCCGATAGGTCAGGGCGCCGCCGCCGCGAATCGGTACTCGAGCGCGTCGCACACCCGCCGGTAGCCGATCCGGGCGTAGATCGCGTTCGAGGTCGGGTTGGCAAGATCCGTGTACAGGAAACAGAAGCGGTTGCCCCGTCCGAGCAGCCACCGGCTGAGCTCGGCGACGAGCGTGGTGGCGTAGCCGCGGCCCCGGACCTCGGGCGGCGTGTAGACGGGGCCCACCCGGATGCCGTTTGGCGTCTTGCCCAGGTAGCCGGCGACCGACGCGAGCCGCCCGTCGACCTCCCAGACCCAGAGCCCGGAGCCCGCGCCCGCCAGGCGCGCATCCAGCGACCGCTCCATCTGCTCGTCGTTCCCCGGCCGCGCCGGCAGCGCCTCGCGCGCGAACCCCAGGAACCACTCGAGGAGCACCGGGCGATCGCTCGGGGACGCCGGACGTGCGGCGCCGGGGGACCGGGGGACGTCCTCCAGGGCGGACAGCGAGTGGACCACCTGCGAGATCGCGACCTCGGCCCTCGCGCCACGGGTGGTCGCCCAGCGCTCGGCGGCGGCGTCGACGAAGGGGCGGTTGCCGACGATCCCCGGCGCGTCGACGTCGTCCTCCGCGACGGCGTCGATCAGCTCCTGCAGGGCGTCGCCGCCGGCCGGGTCGGCCAGCACGAGGTTGTGGGGCGGCGTCCGGAGCGCCGCCGAGCACGGTCGTCCCTCGCGGGTGCCGACCCACAGGTGGACGTCCGGGTGGAAGGACGGTTGCGCGAGGACCGTCGCCGCGATCCCGAAGACGAGGTTGTTGCGCGCCTCGTCTCGCAGAAGGAGCGGGGCGGCCAGCTCGAGGAACGCGTCCGCGGTACCGGGTCGGACGACCGCCATCCGCAGAATGCTAGCGGTCAGTCGGACCAGAGCCCGGCGAGCAGCGCGTCGACGCCGGCGGCCGATCCCGAGCCGGCGGTGGCCCGCACCGCGTCGCCCGCCGCTTCGCCCACGAACGTGGTCGCGAGGCGGAACCCTGAGCGGACCTCCTCGGGGAGGAACCGCGTCAGCTGCGCGTACCAGTGCCGGTCCTCCGGCCCGCGGTTCGGGCGGTGGTACCGCAACGGGAAGGAGACGCGGAGCGTGTCCCGGGCGCGAGTCAGCGCGACGTAGAACAGCCGGCGCTCCTCCTCGATCTGCTCGGGATCGCCCGTCGCCATGTCGGAGGGGATCATCCCGTCGGCCGCGTGGATCACGTGGACGACGTCCCACTCGCCGCCCTTCGCGGAGTGGATCGTCGACAGGACCACGTAGTCCTCGTCCTGGTGTGGCGGCCCGGCGAGGTCGGACGTCGAGACCGGCGGGTCGAGCGTGAGATCGGTCACGAACCGCTCGCGCGTCTCGAATCCGGTCGCGAGCTGCTCCAGCTGCTCGAGGTCGCGCAGGCGGGGCTCGGGCTGGTCGTAGCGGCGGCGGAGCAGCGGCTCGAGGAAGCGCCGGACCCGCTCGACCTGGGCGGCGGGTGGCGGCGGGCCGTCGGTCACGTCGCGCAGGGCCGAGCGCAACGCCTCGAGCTCGGCGCGCGCCGGCGCCGGCACGGCGATCGCCCGCTCGCGAAGGCGGACCATCGGGTCGCCGGGCGCGGTGACGCCGATCACGGCCATCAGGCGCCGGGCGCCGGCCGGGCCGACGCGATCCAGCAGCTGGAGCA
>JBOGVL010000177.1:0-6215 GCA_050692535.1 Actinomycetota bacterium
CGGTCGGGGTCGTCGCCGACGCCCTCGAGGATGAGCCGGACGGCCCGCTCGATCTTCGCGCGGTCGATGTCCGCCATCGACTACGCCGCCACCAGGTCGTCCAGCGTCTCGGGGAGCTTCGCGAGGTCGGGCAGCTCGGCCGAACGCGGCGCGTCGGAGCTCTCGTGCCGCCGGTTGATCCAGACGGCCCGCAGGCCGAGCTCGGCGGCGGGGCGGAGGTCGTGGAACGGCGACGCGGCCACGTGCACGTGCCGAGAGCGGTCCGCGTCCGTCTCGGCGAAGAACCGCTCCCAGTGGCCGTGCGCCGGCTTGTACGAGCCCGCCTCGGTCGCCGTGATCCGCAGGTCGACGCGAACGCCGATGAGCGCGAGTGAGGCGTCGAGCAGGTCGGGATCCGTGTTCGACAGGATCGCGATCCTCCAATCGCGATCGCGCAGCGCGACCAGCGAGCTCGGCACCTCGGGAAACGGGGGCCAGGCCGGCAGCGACTCGGCGAGCGCCGCTCGCTCGTCCTCGGCCAGCTCGAGGCCCTCCCGGCGGGCGAGCTTCTCGAGCGTCTCGGTGAGGACCTCGCGGTAGCTGATCGCCCGGCCGTGCTGTACCTCCGGCTCGATCTCGTGATAGGCGCCGAGGAGGAGCTCGGCATCGTGCTCGGGCCACAGGTCGGCCAGCGTGTCCCGGATCCCGCCCAGCCAGTCGATCAGCGTGCCGTAGCAGTCGAAGGTCGCCCAGCGCTCGCCCATCGGCACGCGCCCCTAGCCGACGGGCTTCGGCGGCATCGTGCCCGGGGTGGGCGGCGCCCCGCCGGTCCGGATCGCGCGGCGCGAGACCGCGAGGCCCGCGCCGCGGACACTCCGGTCGCGCTGCGGCCGCTTGGGGACCCCCTTGAGAAACGTCTCGACCTCGTCGCGATCGAGCGTCTCCTTCTCGATCAGCCGCCCGGCGAGCTGATCGAGCTTGTCGCGCTGGTCCTGCAGGATGTCGAGGGCCTCGTCGTGGGCCTCGTCGATCAGGCGACGCACCTCGTTGTCGATCTCGAACGCGACCTGATCCGAGTAGTCGGGCTGCGCCTGGAAGTCGCGCCCGAGGAACACCTCGTGCTGCTTCTGGCCGAGGGTGAGCGGTCCGATGATGTCGCTCATGCCGTATTCGGTCACCATCTGGCGGGCGACCTTGGTGGCGCGCTCGATGTCGTTGGCGGCGCCCGTCGTGATGTCGCCGACGATCAGCTCCTCCGCGACGCGGCCGCCGAGCAGCATCGCGAGCTCGTCGGCGAGCTCCTCGCGCGTCATGAGGAACTTGTCCTCCTCCGGCAGCGTGAGGGTGTACCCGAGCGCGCGGCCGCGGGGGATCACGCTGATCTTGTGCACGGGGTCGGTGTTCGGCAGGACGTGCGCGACGAGGGCGTGGCCGCCTTCGTGGTACGCGATCACCCGCTTCTCGCGCTCGCTCATCACCCGGGTCTTGCGCTCGGGGCCGGCCATCACGCGGTCGATCGCCTCCTCGACCTCCTTCATGGAGATGGCCTTCTTGCCCCAGCGCGCCGCGAGGAGCGCCGACTCGTTGATCACATTGGAGAGGTCGGCGCCGGTGAACCCGGGCGTTCGCTTGGCCACGATGTCGAGCTGGACCGTGTCGTCGAACGGCTTGCCGCGGGCGTGCACCTTGAGGATGCCCTTGCGCCCCTCGAGATCGGGGCGGTCGATCGTCACGTGCCGGTCGAACCGACCCGGACGCAGGAGCGCCGGGTCGAGGATGTCCGGTCGGTTCGTCGCGGCCATCAGGATCACGGCCGTCCGCTGGTCGAACCCGTCCATCTCGACGAGCAGCTGGTTCAGCGTCTGTTCGCGCTCGTCGTGCCCGCCGCCGAGGCCGGCGCCGCGATGGCGGCCGACGGCGTCGATCTCGTCGATGAACACGATGGCCGGGGCGCTCTGCTTGGCCTGCTCGAAGAGGTCGCGGACGCGCGCCGCCCCGACGCCGACGAACATCTCGACGAAGTCCGATCCGCTGATCGAGAAGAACGGGACGCCGGCCTCCCCGGCGACCGCCCTCGCGAGCAGCGTCTTCCCGGTCCCGGGGGGACCGAACAACAGGACGCCCCGCGGGATCTTGGCGCCCATCGCCTGGAACTTGGCGGGGTTCGCGAGGTACTCCTTGACCTCCTGGAGCTCCTCGATCGCCTCGTCGACGCCGGCGACGTCGGCGAAGCTGGTCTTGGGCTGGTCCTTGGTGACGAGCTTCGCGCGCGCCTTGCCGAACTGCATCACCCGCCCGCCGCCGCCCTGCGACTGATTCATGATGAAGATGAACGCCCCCACGATCAGGATCACGGGGATCAGCTGGAACAGGAACCCGAGGAGCGCCGAGCCCTTCTGCGGGTCGGCCGAGACGTCGACGCCGTTCTCGCGGAGCTCGGCGGTGAGGGACTCCTCGGTCCCGGCCACGTACGCCACCTCGTAGGACTCCCCGCTCGCGAGCTCGCCGCGGATCTTCCCGTCGCCGAGGAGGAACTCCGCGGTTGCCACATCGCCGTCGGCGACGAGCATCTCGAAGTCGGTGAACGAGAGCTCCTCCCCCGGCGGTTCGCCGTTGGCGAAGAAGATGAAGACCCAGACGGCCATCAGGACGATCAGGATGTAGATCGCCGGGCCGCGGAGGAGCCGCCGATACGGCGAGCCGGGGTCGGCAGGCAGTGGTGGCGCTCCTTTCCTCCTGGTTGACCTGCGGAGATGCTTCGGGGCCCGAGCGCCGTCACGACGCTCAGAGCCCTGGGCGATGGTAGCACCCTGGTTGCGTTCTGCCGATGGGCGCCTCAGCCGACGGGAGGTCGGATGCCGGTGTCGAGGACCACGGTGGCATCGACGACCGTGCCTTCGACCACGGTCACCCGAGTCGGCTTCGAGTACATCCCGGGCCCCTCGGGCTCGACGACGCTCCGCAGGAGGTAGGTACCCGGAGCCACGTCCATCGCGAACCCGCCGTCGTCGTTCGAGACCGCCGTCGCCGAGACGCTCCCGTCGCGGAGCGCCTGAACCTCGACGCCCCCGACGGGCTGGTCGGGACAGGGGCTGTCGATCGACTCGACCGGACAGGCGGGGAAGGCCACGACGGTGCCGCGGATCGTCCCGAGGTCTCCCGAGCCGGCGCCCCCGCCCTCGGAGGCGTCCGAGCATGCCGAGAGCAGCAGGATCGAGGGGAGCGCGGCGACCAGCAGGAGCCGCTTCATGCTCGATGGGACGCCGGGCGCCTCGCCGACCGTTCCCGGATCAGCCGCCGCTGTAGGCCTCGGGCTTGAGCGTGGCGATGTAGGGGAGGTTCCGGAACTTCTCCGCGAAGTCCAGGCCGTATCCGACGACGAAGTCCGGCGGGATCTCGAACCCCACGTAGCGAACGTCCAGGTGGACCCGCTGGATGCCGGTCTTCTTCAGCAGGGCGCAGACCTCCAGGCTTGCCGGCCGCCGGCCCCGGAGGTTCTTTAGGAGGTAGTTCAGCGTCAGGCCCGAGTCCACGATGTCCTCGACCAGGAGCACGTCGCGCCCCTCCAGGTCGTGGTCGAGGTCCTTCAGGATCCGGACCACTCCCGAGGTCTTCGTCGCGGCCCCGTAGGAGGCGACGGCCATGAAGTCGGTCTCGACGGGAAGTCGGATATGGCGAGAGAGGTCCGCCATCACGACGAACGCGCCCTTCAGCACGCCGATCAGCAGGAGGTCCCGCCCCGCGTAGTCGTCGGTGATCCGTCCGCCGAGCTCCCTGAGCTTCTGCTGGATCTCCGCCTCGGTGATCAGGACCCGCTCGATGTCCCGCTCGTACGCCTCCGCGTGAGGCGGCACGTCGGAAAGGGTGATCGCGTCCTCGAACTCGGACAGAACGCTCCGGCCTTCCATCTCGCCCCCCTTCACTCCCGGCTCTCGGGGGAAGTGCGAGAGACGGAAACATACTCCCGCTCGCGCCGCGCCTTCAATCCGTGCGAGAGGTCCCTCCGGCGGCCGGGGCGTCCCCGGGCGAGGTCGAGGACCGCCTCCACGGACTCCCGGGTCCAGGGCGCCACGTCCTCGCGCTCCATGATCCGAAACAGCGCAAGGCGCACGACGCGCGACGCGATCGGTTCGGGAAGCGCTCGGAGCCCCTCGACGTCGAAGCGCAGGCGCTCTCGAGGACCGCTGACGACCTGCGTCATCGCGTGGACGGCGGAGGCGTAGAGCTCCGCCCGATCGGCACGAAGCAGATCCGAGGATCGGGCGATGCTGCGCTTGACCTGTCTCCCCGTCGCGCGCTCGATGGCCGGAAGCGCCATCAGGCGGATGGCGTTGCGCAGGCGCCGCGGGTCGAGATTGGAGGGATCTCGCCGCGGGCGGAGGTGCAACGCCCGGCAGAACGCCTCGACCTCTCGGCGCTCGACGTCGATGAGGGGCTGCACCCGGGTGCCGGACGGCCAGATCCCGGTGATCGCCTCGAGGCCACCACCTCGGATCAGGTTCATGAGCACCGTCTCCGCCTGGTCGTCCAGGGTGTGACCCTCGGCCATCACCCGCGCACCCAGGGCCTCGCGAACCTCGTTCGCGGCGCCGCCCCGGCCAAGGGTGGCCCACGCCTCGATCGAGACCCCCTTGGGAGGGGACCCCTCGGCGACCCGCAGATGGAACGGCGCTCCGAGACGGGTGGCGAGGCGACGGACGTATGCGGCGTCCGCGCCGGAGTCGGGCCGCCATCGATGATCGAAGTGGAAGACGGCGAGCCGCAGCCGGAGCAGCCGCCGGAGGTGCCAGAGCGAGTACAGGAGGCAGACGGAGTCCGGACCCCCGGAGACGCAGACGACCACGGTGTCGCCCGGCTGGAACATCTCGTGCTCGCGTGCCGTCCTGGTCACCCGCTCGAGGACGCGGGCGACGGCCGGCGGGCGGCGCATCAGCTCCCCGCGACCCTCCCCACCCAGCGGGTCGGGTCGGCGATCTCCTCGAGGGTCGGCAGGTGTTCCTCCCGCTCCCAGATCCGGTTGAACCGCTCCATCCCGGCGGAGTCCACGACCGCCCGGACGAAACGCTCGCCCGTGTCGTACTGCGCGATCTTGGTCTCGAAGCCGATCGCGCGTTGGAAGCCCTTCTCCATCCCGCCCGCCCGGCGTCGCTCCTTGAGAGCGCGCCGCATGCTCGGGAGGTCCCGCACGCGATCCGCGGCGACGCGATTCATGACGAACGAGGCGTGCCCCTCGAGCAGGGCCATCATCGCCTGCATCTTCCCGAACAGCGCACGTTGCCGGTCGTTCATCAACAGCAGGATCCCCTGCGGCCCCTTCCAGTCCGCGCCCGCGCGGATCTCCTCCGCCGCGCGGCGCAGCTGGGCGATCAGCTCGCGGGACTCGACCTGCACGGTGTCGAGGTACTCGTCGATGTGGCGCCGCAGGTACGGCTTCAACCACGGCGTCGACCCGAACTGCACTCGGTGCGTGACCTCGTGGATCGCGATCCACAGGCGGAAGTCGCGCGGGGGGAGACCGAACCGGCGCTCCGCCTCGACGACGTTGGGGCCGACGAAGTACAGGAGCCCGTCGTCGTCGGGCGGCAGGAACACGTCGTACTGGCCGAGCACCTTTCGGCTCACATAGCCGAGCAGGGCGCCGATCTGGGCGCCCAGGGCCTTGCGCCGGAGGTCGGAGCGGTTGGCGCCCGGCGGCACGATCTTGCCGGCCAGCGGTTCGAGCAGGCGCTGCAGGGCGTTGAGGTTGGCGGCCACCCACTCGCCCCGCGACATCACCCACGGCCGCGAACGAAACCCGTCCGCCGCCAGCCCCGTGAACTCGGCGATCCCGGCCTCGGCCTCCGGGACGAGCTCCGCCAGTTCCTCCCGCAGGCGCGCGCGCTCGACCGCCGGCGTCTGGGGTCCGGCGCCGCCGACCCGGCGGCCGGTCTCCGCGGCCGTGCCCCAGTCGACCAGCACGGCGGCGCGGGAGCCCATGGACCAATCGATGGCGGCGGCCTCCATGGCGACGAGGGCGGTCAGCCCTCGGCCTTCTTGCGGGCGGCGATCATGGCGGCGCGCCGGGCCTGGCCTTCGGCGACGCGCCGGTCGGTCCCCTTCTCGAGCAGCTCGGCGAGCGTGCGATCGAACGTCTCCTGGTCGATCGTGACGTCCTTGTGGTCCGCGGCCGCGGGGGCGGCGGGTGCCTCGGCCGACGCGGGTGCCTCGGCCGGCGGCGCCTCGGCGGCGGGTGTGAC